>JAKFYL010000071.1 GCA_021730845.1 Planctomycetota bacterium
GCCGTACCTGGCAACGTACCGTGGCACCGTTCTGCCGTACCGCGTGGCACCGTACCGTGGCACCGTTCTGCCGTACCGCGTGGCACCGTACTCCAAACTGGCAGCCTACCGACGGACCGGACCACCTGCCCGCCTCACTTTCACTCAGCATTCGACTATGACCGCACGCCAGAGCATTGCTTCCTCCAACGCCCCGAAAGCTATCGGACCCTATAGCCAGGCCATCCTCGCGGGAGGTTGGCTGCACTGTTCGGGACAGATCGGGCTCGATCCCGCCACGGGTGAATTGGTGGGCGGCGGCATCCGCGCCCAGACCGAGCGCGCCATGGCCAACTTGAGCGCGGTTTTGGAACAGGCCGGCGCGAGCTGGGCACACGTGGTCAAGTGCAACGTGTACTTGGTCGACATGGCCGACTTCGGTGCTATGAACGAGATCTACGGCCGCGCCTTCGTGCAAGGACCGGCGCCGGCGCGCGCCACGGTGGCTGTGCATCAGTTGCCGCGCGGCGCCCTGGTCGAGATCGATTGCTTGGCCCAGCTGGCTTGATTCGCGGCGTGGATTTAAAGGCGTACAGCGCGCGCGGGGCCGGCCGCCTAGACCTACACTGGTAGGCAGCGCGGTCCATGCTATTCAGTTCGCCGACGTTTCTGTTCGCATTTCTGCCGATCCTACTCGGCCTGCATGCGCTGTGCCCTCGGCGCGCGCGCAACGCGCTGCTGCTCGTTGCCAGTCTGTTCTTTTACGCCTGGGGCGAGCCGCGCATGGCGTTGGTCATGCTGGGTTCGATCCTGGGCAATTGGCTATTCGGCCTAGCACTCGAGCGCGCGCGGAGCGCGCGCGGCCGCCGAGCGGTGGTCGCGCTGGCAACCGTGGCCAACCTGGGTCTGATCGGCGTGTTCAAGTACGCCTCGTTCCTGTGGGAGAACCTGGGGCACCTGGCGCAGGCTATGGGCGGCGCGGACGTTGTGTGGCCCGTGCTCGAGCCGATTCCGCTGCCGATCGGCATTTCGTTCTTCACGTTCCAGGCCTTTTCCTACGTGCTGGATCTGTACCGCAAGCAAGCCGACGTCCAAAAGAACCCGCTCGATTTCGGCTTGTACATCGCGCTGTTTCCCCAGCTCATCGCCGGCCCGATCGTGCGCTACAAGGACGTCGACACGCAGATCCGCAAGCGCACCATCACGCTGGATGGCTTTGCCCAAGGCGTGCGCCGCTTCATCGTGGGTTTGGGCAAGAAGATGTTGATCGCCAACGTGGTCGCCGAACAGGCCGACAAGATCTTCGCCTTGGAACCAGCGCAGTTGACCGCCGGCGTGGCTTGGCTCGGGACCGTGTGCTACACGCTGCAGATTTACTTCGACTTCTCGGGCTATTCGGACATGGCCATTGGCCTAGGCAAGATGTTCGGGTTCCATTTCCTCGAGAACTTCAACTATCCCTACATCTCCCGGAGTGTGACCGAGTTCTGGCGCCGCTGGCACATGTCGCTTTCGACGTGGTTCCGCGACTACCTGTACATTCCGCTGGGCGGCAATCGGCGCGGCAGCGCGCGCACCTATGCCAACTTGGTGATCGTCTTCTTCCTGTGCGGTCTGTGGCACGGAGCGGCCTGGACGTTCGTGGTGTGGGGCTTGTACCACGGACTTTTCTTGGTGCTCGAGCGCAGGTTCCTGGGAGAAGGTTCGCGCGCGCGCCTGGGGGTCCTGGGCCACGGCTACACGCTGCTGGTCGCGATGGTGGGGTGGGTGTTCTTCCGCTCCGAGAGCCTGGACGCAGCGCTGTCTCACCTAGCTGCCATGGCGGGCCAGGGCGCGGGCGCTGGCCGCGTGGTGCATGCCGGTCTGTATCTGGACCCCTTGTTGTGGACCGTCATTCTCGCCGGTTGTCTTGGCTCGCTGCCCTGGCTCGGCGCGCTGCAAGCCTGGCGTGAACGAACCAGGCAGCATCGCGAGTCCCTAGGCCAGGGACCAGGCGGCGCGGAGTTCGCGCTCGAGTGGGGCGGACTTGCGCTGCTGGGCGTCGTGTTTCTTTTGTCCTGCTGCATGCTGTCTGCCGGGACCTACAACCCCTTCATCTACTTCCGCTTCTAGGCCTATGGAAACCAGTCACCTAGCAAGCCCCAATGCGGGTACTTCGCGCGCGGCGCAATGGGCGTTGGTGCTCGCGTTCCTGGGAGCGATTGCGGCCGCGTGTGTGCGCGGTTTCGCGTTTCCACCCCCGGCCTCGACCATCGCGCGCGAATTCCGCTCGCCAGCGCCGCGACCCATGCGGCCGCTGCACGTGGCGGATTGCTTGCAATATCCGCGCGCCTTCGATGCCTGGTGGTCGGATGCATTTGGTCTGAGGCCCACGCTGATTCGCTGGCACAACGCCGTCAAATTGTTCGGTTTTGGGGTCTCGCCCACGCCGGAGTTGTTCGTCGGGCCGAATCAGAACTTGTTCACGACCACGCACGACAGCTTGGAGGTCTACCGCGGGGCCAAACCCATGAGCGCGCGCGAGCTGTGGGTCTGGCGCCATGTGCTGAATGCCCGCCGCCAATGGTGCCAGGAGCGCGGCATCGCCTTCGTGTACGCCATCGCGCCCAACAAGGAAACCGTCTACCCCGAGCGCGTGGCCGCGCGTTATGACCGCGTTGGCCCGACGCGCCTGGATCAACTAACCGAGTACATGCACAGCCACGGCGACCAGTGGTGGCTCGACATGCGCGAGACCATGCTGCGCGCCAAACAAGAATGCGCCGGCGAGGGCGAGATCTACTATCGTCTTGGCACGCACTGGAATGAACGCGGCATGCTGCATGCCTACCGGGCCTTGATCGAGGCCGTGGGACTCCAAGTGCCGGGCGTGCGCCCGATGCCGCGCGAAGTGTTTCAGCTCGAGCCCAGCGACGAACAGGGCGACTCGTGGGCCGGACGGTTGTATCTGGAAGATGTCTTGCGGCAAGAGGGGTTGGCGCTGTCCTTCGAAAGTCACACCCAGTTGCAGCAGCTGAACGTCGAGCAGCCCCAGCACACCTTCGCCGAGCGCCCGAATTCGGGGTTGCCGCGCGCCGTGGTGGTGCACGATTCCTTTGGCGAGCTGTTGCGCCCTTTGCTTGCCGAACACTTTTCGCGCACGACCTTTCTGTGGTCGGCCAATTTCGATCCGGAGATGATCGAACGCGAGCGCCCGGACGTGGTGATCCACTTGCAAGTCGAGCGCGCCCTGGCCGGATTCTTGCCCAGCCTCTCGCCGCTCGACACGCCCGAGCGCCTCGAGCAGGAGTTCGAAGCTTCCAGCACCGTTCTACTGGACTCGCGCGAACTGGAGGAGTTCGAGGTCCAAGGCGGCGTGACGGCCGTCAAGCGACCGGATCGCACCTGGGATCTGGTGGTCGACAGCGAAGCACAATTGCTCGTGCCGGCTTTCGACGTGCCGCACGAAGGCTGGGTTGTATTCAAGATCGAGATCGAGTGCCCCGAGCCCAGCGAGTTCGTACTCGAATTCTTGACCTTGGCCCAGCGCAAGTACTTCGTGCAGAAGGATCCGCGCGCCTGGTCCAAGCAAGGGCGCTCGTGGCGCAAGCCCGTGGCGGCAGGGCACAACACCCTGTGGATCAAGCTACTCGTGCCCGACCTGTGGGGACCGCTGCGCATCGATCCCTCGCGCGTGCTGGGGGCCTACCGTTTGGTGAGCCTGGAGGGCCGTGCCGTACCGCAATAGCTTGCATCGCGCGCGCCAGAGGGGACACTAAGCGGATGGGATTAGCTTGTGGCATCGTCGGACTGGCCAACTGCGGCAAGTCCACTCTGTTCAACGCGTTCACGGCCACGCCGGCCGACCGCGCTGTGTATCCGTTCAGCACGCTGGAAGCCAGTGAGGCCGTGGTCAGCGTGCCAGAACCCCGGCTCAAGCAGATCGAGCAGTTGATCCCGACCGAGAGGCTGGTCCCGGCGGCCCTGCGCGTGGTCGACATTCCGGGACTCGTGCCCGGCTCCTCGACGGGCAAGGGCCTGGGAAACAAGTTCCTGGGCGCGATCAAGGAGTGCGACGCGATCTTGCACGTCGTGCGCTGTTTCGACCGCCCGGAGGTCGTGCGCGAAGGACCGGTCAATCCGACCAAGGACATGGAGGAACTCGAATTCGAGCTGGTCGCGGCCGACCTCGACACGGTGACCCGCAACGTCGACCGCGTCACGAAGAAGGCGCGCAGCCAGGACAAGCAAGCCAAGTTCGAACTGGACGTGTTCTCGCGCGCCAAGCACGTGCTCGAACAGGGCAAGATGCTGCGCTCGGAGCAGTGGAAGCCCGAAGAACTCGTCGCTCTGCGCCCCTTGTTCTTGATCACGCTCAAGCCCGTCTTGTATGTGGCCAACATCGACCAGGACTTCATCCCAGGCGGATCGAAGTGGGCCAAGGAAGTCCACGACCACGCCAAGGCGCTCGCGGCCCAATCCATGGAAATCTGCGGCGACATCGAGTGCGAACTCGTCAACATGAGCCCACAGGACCGGGCCGAATTCCAACGCGAGCTGAAGATCCCCGAGCTAGGCCTGCCGCGCCTGATCGCGACCACGTTTTCGCTCTTGGGACTGCAGACGTTTTTCACGGCCGGTCCCAAGGAGATCCGCGCCTGGACGATCCACAAAGGCGACACCGGGCCGGTGGCGGCCGGCGCCATCCACTCCGATTTCGAAAAGGCCTACGTGCGCGCGGAAGTGTACGCCGTCGAGGACTTGCTCCAATACAAGACCGAAGCCGCCATTCGCGCCGCCGGCAAGCTGCGCGTCGAAGGCCGCGACTACGTCATGCGCGAAGGCGACGTGACCCACTTCCTGGTATCCAAATGAGCGCCGCTGGAAAAGCGAACGACAAATCCCGCACGCTCACCGAGGAAGCGCGCACGGCTGCCCCGAGGCTCGTGGCCTGTTCCAGCGAGGAGGCCGCGCGCCTGGTGGCGGACGAAATCTGCGCCTTGCTGGCGCAGCGCGCGGCCCAAGGTAAGAGCTTGGTGATCGCGTTCCCCACGGGCAAGACCCCGCTTCCCTTGTACGCCGAGTTGGTGCACCGCAAGAAGGCCGGACAACTCGACCCAAGAGGCCTGTTGGCATTCAACTTGGACGAGTATTGCGGTCTGGCCGCCGATCACCCGCGCTCCTTTGCGCGTTTCATGCGCGAGAACTTGTTCGATGCCATCGGGCTGGACGAGGCCCGCTGCCACATTCCGCGCGGGATCATCGATCCAAGCGCCATGGCCAGCCACTGCCGCGAATACGAACGCAAGATCTTGGCCGCCGGGGGCATCGACTTGGCGCTCTTGGGCCTGGGGCGCAACGGACACGTGGCTTTCAACGAGCCGGGCTCCAAGAAAGAGTCGCGCACGCGCCGAGTGCAACTATCCGCCGAAACGCGCCTGGATCTAGCCCCACAATTCGGCGGACTCGAGCACGCGCCCACGGAGGCGATCAGCATGGGCATCGCCACGTTGCTTGCGGCTAGGCGCCTGCGCTGGATGGCCTTCGGCGAATCCAAGCGTGCCATCGTGCGCCGCACGCTCAACGAAGCGCCCAGCAGCCAATGCCCGGCGACGTGGCTGCGCGCGCACGGCGACTGCACGTTGTACAGCGACGTGCTGGAAGCCTAGGGGTACAGCAGCGCAGCCTGGCGCGCGGCCGAAAAGCGCTCCAGTTCTTGCGCCCAACTCGCTTCGATGGCGGGCGCGTTCGCGCCTTGGCGCAGGAGCTCCAAGACGCGCGTGTTGCCCCAGTGTTTGGCCACCACCGTTTCTTCGGCGTATGTGAGCTGCTCGGGGTACAAACGCACGAGCGTAGCCAGCAGCACCAGCGCCGTGCGCACCGGCCTATAGGCGCGCGCGTCGTCCAGTACCAAGCGCACGCCGCCCAGGAATTGGCCTTGGAACTTGCCGTAGAAGGGCTTGAACGAGCAGGCCTGAAAACGCACGCCGGGAAGATCGGATGCCTGACCTTCCAGCGCGCGCTGGAAGACTCGCCCGTCGATGAAACTTGCGCCGATCAGCTCGAACGGCGCGGGGGTGCCGACTCCGTCGCTGACGTTGCCCGTGGTCGAAGCCACCATGCCGCTGGTGCCGTACAAGCTCGCGGCCACAGTGCGCGGGATGTGCGGCGAGGTCGTGGTCCATAGAAGGCGCGTATCGTCCCAAACCTGGCTGCGCTGCCAGTGCTCCAGCGGAGCGATTTGCAAGTCGACGTCGATCGCCAGCGTATTCTTGTAGAAGCGCGCGACCTCGCCCATGGTCATGCCGTGGGTCACGGGCATTTCGCTCCAGCCGATGAAGCTGCGATAGGCTTCCATGCACACAGGCCCTTCGAAGGCCAGGCCCCCGATGGGATTGGGCCGATCGAGCACGATCAGAGGTTTCTTGGCCTGTGCGCACGCATGCATGACCTCGCCCAGGCTCGAAATGTAGGTGTAGGTGCGCGCGCCGATGTCCTGCAAGTCGAACAGCACGACATCGACTCTGGCCAAACTTTCGCTGCTTGGCCGCCTGCGCCCGCCGTACAAGCTTTCGACAGGCACCTTGGTTGCGGCATCGACGGCATCGGGAACCGCGTCGCCGGCAGCAGCATCGCCGCGAATGCCGTGCTCGGGGCCCCACAGTTGCACCAAGGCAAAGCGCCCGTCGCGGAAGAGTCGATCGACACTCGGTTCCAGATCGCGGGTGACGCCCGCGGGATGGGTGACCAGACCTACTTTCTTGCCGGCGATCCATTCGCTGTGGCGCTCGAGCAGCGTGTCCACGCCCAGGCTCACATGCTGCTGGGAGGGCGGCCTAGCCCGCTCGGTGGTCTGGTCGCCTTGTCCGAGTAGCTCCGCGTGAGCCGCTTCCGCACGCGCTGGCCGCAACGGATTGGAGCGCCACAAGAGCAGTGCGCCAAGCGCCAGGGAACATGCGACGGGGGTGGAGAAGCGGAGGGAAACGCGCATTGTCCCGTTCTACGTTGTGCGCGCGGCGCGCTCAAGCGCTAGCATGGCTTTGGGGTCTGCATGCGCGCACTCATTTGGCCGGTTGTGGCGGTGTTTTCGGTCCTTGGACTTGGGGCCATCGGGCCACAAGACGCGTGGCGCAAGATTCCCTACGGCTTGCCCATAGCTCCCGAGAGCCTCGCGCGCGCGCAGCAAGACCCGCGCACTGCTGCGCGGCACGCACTGGGGGAACGCCTGTTCTTCGCGCGCGAGCTGTCGCTCGATCACAGCCTCTCCTGCGCGTCCTGCCACCAGCCCGAGCGCGGCTTCGCGAGCGCCGACGCCACCTCACCGGGAGTCGGCCAAGCGCGCACGCTGCGCAACGCGCCTTCGCTGATCAATCGCGGCTTCGGCAAGCACTTCATGTGGGATGGGAGCGTGTCCTCGCTGGAGGAACAAGTGCTCCTGCCGATCTCAAACGAGCTGGAAATGGCTTTGCCGCTGGAGCAAGCGCTCGAGCGCCTGCGCGGCGACAGCGCTTGGAAAAAGGCCTTCGCGGCCGAGTTCGAGGACGGGGTGACGCAGGGCAACTTGGCACTGGCGCTAGCCACGTTCGTGCGCTTCGTGTGGCTGGGCGACAGCCCGGTGGATCGCTTTCGCCAAGGCGACTACGAAGCGCTCACCGAACTGGAGCGCATTGGCCTGTGGACCTTCGAAGGCCGCGGCCGCTGCTGGCAATGCCACTCCGGCGGCAATTTCACGGATGAGGACTTCCACAACACCGGCGTGGGCGCGCACGAAGGAATCGCCCAAGAGGGGCGCCTAGCGGCAACCGGCAATCCCGCCGACCGCGGCAAGTTCAAAACACCCAGTCTGCGCGGCGTGGCCCTGAGCGCGCCCTTCATGCACGACGGGAGCCAAGCCACCCTCGGGGACGTGGTCGAGTTCTACCGCCAAGGTGGCCGGCCCAATGCCAACCTCGACGAACTGCTGGCGCCCATCGAACTATCGGAGCGCGAAGCAACCGGCCTGGTGCATTTCCTGCAAGCCCTTGCGCGGCCCGCCAGTGAGGCGAGCGCCACGGCCGATAGGAAAGGCCAGTAGACGCGCGGCCTACTTGCGCTTTCCCTTGGCGGGTTGTTTGCCGAAGGCCTCGATGTCACCGGGGTTGCGCAGCATCTTGTCGACCTCACCCAGGTGCTGCTCTTCTTCTGCGATCATCTTGCGCGCGTACTCTTCTAGAAGCACGGACTCGCCCTGCACGGCCTCCAGCAGCTTCTTGTACAGACCAAGGCTGGAGTGCTCGTGGTCCATGGATTCGCGCAAGATCGCACCGATATCGTGCTCATGGGTTTCCAGCAGCGGTCCGATGCCCAGGGAAGGGTGCGCTCCAAAATGGGTCACCAGCTCGCCGGCCGCTTGGGCGTGCTGCAGCGAAGTTTGGGCCTCACCGCGCAGCCAACTGACGATCGGGATGCGCGTGTAGCCGTAGACCATGAGCGAATAGTGCGTGTAGCGCACCACGCCGGCGAGCTCCATTTCCATGATCTGGTTGAGCAACTTGACGATCGTCTTGGTGTCCATGAGCTGTC
>JAKFYL010000107.1 GCA_021730845.1 Planctomycetota bacterium
AGAGCGCAGGACCAATCCAGTTCCCGCCCCCCCCAGCGCCTACTTGGGCCGCGTCGTGGCCCTGGCCCAAAGCGCCAGCGGCTGGCGCAACCTGTGCAAGCTAGTTTCCGCGCGCCATTTGGGCGCCGATCCCGGGCGCGCGGGCACGCAGCTTGCGCCCACGCGCGAACAGGGCGCCGCGCGCTTTGACTTGGTGCACAGCGTCAGTCAATTCGCGGACGGTTTGGTGTTGCTCGTCGACCAGCCGCGTTTGCTGGTCGAACTTTCCTGCCGCATTCCCGCTAGCCAACTCTTCGCCGCACTCTCGCCGGCTTGCTTCTCGCGCTCGCGCCACGCCCCTGGCCGTTGGCGCGCTCCCGGTCCGCTCTCTGGTGCCCGCGCCGCCAGCGCGGAAGCCGCGGACCTAGGCAGCGAAATCGCCACGGACTTCGACGTGGCCAAAACTCCTCCGCCCGCGCCGCCTGCACACGCACGTGAACTCATCGAAGCCGCGCGCTCCCTGGACATACCGTTGGTCGCGGTGCCCGATGTCTACTACGCGCGCGCCTCTTCGTCGGATGCTCATCGAACGCGCGCGGCCGTACGCCACAACGCGCTGCTCGCCGATTTGCCACTGGAATGGTTGGCACAGGCGCCGGCGCACTTGCTCACGGGAGCTCAGATGCGCTCCATCTACGGCGATTTTCCCGGCGCCCTCGAGCGCACCCTCGAGATCGCCGAGCGCTGCCAATGGACCTTGCCCTTGGGTGGGATTTTGTTCCCGCGCATCGAGTTGGAAGCCAGCGAAAGCCCTTATTCGCGCCTGGCGGCCATGGCCTTCGACGGTGCGCGCACACGCTACCGACCCCTCAAACCCGAGATCGTGCGCCGCTTGGACTACGAGCTCTCGACCTTGGAGCGCCTGGGGTTTGCGCCGTATTTTTTGCTGGTCAAACGCATTGCCGATTTCGCGCGCGAACGTTCCATTCCGTGCGTCGGCCGCGGTTCGGCCGCCGACAGTTTGGTGGCCTATTGCTTGCGCCTGACCGATGCCGATCCGCTGCGCTACCGCTTGCCGTTCGAGCGTTTCCTCAATCCCACGCGGCGCGATCGGCCCGATATCGATCTCGATTTCTGCTGGCGGCGGCGCGATGAAGTGCTCGAGTACGTCTACCAAGCCTTCGGTCCCGAGCGCACGGCCATGATTTCGACTCTGTGCACATTCGGATTGCGCGCCGCGTTCCGCGAGGCCGCGCTGGTGCACGGTCTGCCGCCCGCCGAAATCAACCGCTGGTCGCGGCGCTTGCCGTGGATCGAATCGAACGCGCCTGCGCATGGAGAGTTCGCGGCGCTGCCCTTCGATGGGGACGCCAGCATTCGTCCAGCAACGGCCAACGGCACCAGCAGTACCGGGGGCGCGCGCGAAAACCCACTGCTTGGCGCCCTGCGGCGTACCCCCGAATGCCGCGCATTCCCCTACCACGACGAGCGCTGGAGACGCGCGCTGGCCAGCGCCGCGGCGCTAGCCGGTGCGCCGCGCCATCACGGACTGCACCCCGGCGGCCTGGTGGTCGCTCCCGGGCCAATTACCGACTACGTGTCCTTGATGCGCTCGGCCAAGGGATTGGTTGCGACGCAACTGGACAAAGACGGCGTCGAAGCCGTGGGACTGGTCAAGATCGATCTGCTCGGCAACCGCGCCTTGACGACCATCGATGACTGCGTGCGTTCGCTGGCTGCGCGCGGGACGGTCATCGATTGGGAGCAAGTACCCGAAAACGACCCCCAAACCGCCGCACTGCTGCGCTCTGGCCGCACGCTGGGCTGTTTCCAGATCGAGTCGCCTGGCATGCGCAACTTGCTGCAGCAAACCGCGGCCGCCGACATGGACGCGGTGATCCAGGCCGTGGCCCTGATTCGCCCGGGACCCGCCGGCTCGGGCATGAAAGATGCGTACGTGCGCCGCGTGCGCGGCGTGGAACAACGCTGCGCGCCCCACCCGCGCTTGACCGAACTCTTGTGGGATGCCCAGGGTGTGTTGCTCTACCAAGAGGACGTCATGCAGGCCGCCGCGCTGCTGACCGGGTGGGACCTAGCCGAAACCGACCAACTGCGCCGCACGCTGCAAAAGCAACGCCACGGCAGCGCGCTGGAACAGGCGCGCGAACGTTTCCTCACCGCCGCCCAAGCAAATGGCGTCGACCGCGAAGAGGCTCAATCCGTTTGGGAGCGCCTAGCCAACTTTGCTTCCTTCGCGTTTTGCAAAGCTCACGCCGTGACCTACGGTCGCATCGCCTACCGCGCGGCCTGGCTCAAAGCCCACCACCCGGCCGCCCTGCTCACCGCATTCCTTGCCAGCGAAACGGGCTATTACGACGCGCGCGTCTACATCGAAGAAGCGCGCCGGCTCGGTGTGCCGATCCTTGGTCCGGACGTCAACCAAAGCCAAGCAAGCTATGCACTGGAATGGCTGGAACCCAGCTCCGGCGCGCAGGCACTGGCCGCGCTGCGCATCGGACTAGGTCAGATCAAGGGTTTTTCCGCGGCCAGCTTGAACACACTGCTGGAAAGTCGCGCGCGCCGCGGGCCGTTTTTGTCGCTACCCGACCTACTCGAGCGTACCCGAGCGCACACCGACGAAGTCACGCACTTGATCCAGTGCGGCGCACTGGACTCCTTCGATCGCACGCGTCCGGAGATGCTTTGGCGATTGCACCTTCTGCGCGAAGGACGCAGCCGTGTGCCACGCGGACTCGAGCGCGAATGCGGCCAAACTCTCGACCGCAACCAACTGGCGGCGTGCCGCGAAACGCCCGCCAGCCGCGCACACAGCCAGACCGCAAGGCCAGGCGTGGCGGGCACCCGAGCATCCGGCGGCAATTGGGGCAAGAACGGCGTGGGAATCACGCACGCGCAGCTAGCGCCGGGCGAGAGCGCGTCCTTGTTCGGCGAACCCCAAACGCCCGCAGTTGCATTGCCGGCACTGCCCGAATTGGACAGCGCCACACGCGGACGCCTGGAGTACGAAATCTTGGGACTCACACTCACCGCCCATCCCACGCTGCTGTTCCCCTGTGCCGCCCAAGAACGCCTGGCCCAGGCACAGACAAAGAACGCGCGCGCCAAAAAACCGCACGAACCGACCGCCTGCGGCGAACTGGGACGTTTCGCTGGCGGGCGCATCACACTGTGTGGATGGACCGCGGCCACACGCCGCGCCATGACCGCCGACGGCGAATGGATGCGCTTTTTGACCTTGGAAGACGAAAGCGGCCTGGCCGAGGTCGTGCTGTTCCCAAACGTGTATCGCCGCGACGGCCATTTGCTAGGGACCTCTGGCCCCCACCTCGTCACCGGCGTGGTCGAAGATCACTTCGGCGCCGTTACGCTGCGCGCCGAGCGCGTTTGGTAGGGAATCTGCCCCAAACCAGTGGATCAAGCCGGCAAGTCTCCAGCCTAGGAAATGACGTTTTCCAGGCGACCACGGGCAGGGTTCTCAAACCGGCGTACTTACCCGCCTAGTGCCAAGCTCCGGCCTTCTGGAGGCCGAGTCTCCGATTCATCCTGATCCACTGGTCTGGGCCAGATTCCCTGTGCTCGCTCCTGGTAGCGCACGCTCACATTCTCCCGACCCATCTCCTGCAAGCGCACGGGATCCTTGCGCAGGCCCATATGCTGCGCTTTGGAAACCACGCTCTTAACGGAACGGCCCAAACGTCGCGCGATTTCCAGGTTGGCCGTGGAGGGGTAGGACTGGCGCAGTAGGAGTAGTTCCTCGTCGCTCCAGCGCGGCATGCGTGTGGCGCCTTGGCCGTTGCGTTTGCGGATGAAGGCTTTGTCTTTGGCCAAGCGCAGTTGTTCCGCCAGTGCGCGTACCGCCTTGAGGCTGCGTCCGAAGATCAGCGACACGTCTTCGTCGGAGCGTGAGCCAAAGATGCGCTTGAAATGGATCAGCTCGTCGCGCGTCCACTGGCCGTCGTCTTGCAGGCGTCCGAGTTCGGAGATTTGGCTGCGGACTTCGGCTTCGTTGCGGCCCAAAATGCGCGAAATGACGTCGGGCGTGCTGGCGCCCAAGTAACGCTTGAGGCGCTGCACTTCGTCGGCGGACCAAGGTCCGGTGCGCGGGGCCACGTCGCGAAATAGGTCTTCGCCCATCTTGCGCACGCTGGCCACGGAACGGTTCAGCTCGCGGGCGATCAGGCGCTCGTCGCGCAGACCAAACTGCTCTCTTAGGCGAGCAAGTTCCGCCTGAGTCCAACGACCCTTGCGCGGCGCACCGCCCTTGCGTCCATCCCATTGGTAGCGAAACAACTCTCGTCTCCTCCCCAGTTCGATCTGGTGGGTGGAGTCTAGCGCCGCTGGCCCGCGCTCCAAGAGTGAGCAAAGCGCAAGCATCGATTGCGACTGCGCCGGGGACTAGAGCAAGCGATTCGTTTCCCGAAATTTGGAAAGCACGGCTTCGACGAGACCCGTTTCCGTGCAAGCGAGTGCATCCTTGGCCAGTCGAACGGCATCCGCGTGCTCTACATTGCGGAGCATGCTCTTGATTTCCGGGATGAAAGAGGGGGCCACGCTGACCTTGTCGTAGCCCATGCCCAGGAGCATGGTCGCTACGCCCGGATCTTCGGCGATGTCTCCACAGACCGCACAGGATTTGCCCGCGGCGCGGCTGGTAAGCGCCACGGAATGCAAGGAATAGATCACGGCCGGATGCAGCGGTTGGTACAGCTTGGCCACCCAGGGATTGTCCCGGTCGACCGCGAGCAGGTACTGCACCAGGTCGTTGGTCCCGACACTCACGAAATCGACGTGCCGGATCAGCTCCGGCAGACACAGCACTGCCGAGGGCACCTCGACCATGATTCCGACCGGAACGTCGGCCTCGACCTCATGGCCCTGCTCGAGCAACGCCGTGCGCACGGAGTCGAAAATCGAGCGCGCACGATGCACCTCTTCCACCGAGGAAACCATCGGCAACAGGATGCGCAAATTGCGGCCCGAGCCGGCGCGCAGGGCCGCGCGCAGTTGGATGCGCAGCAAGTCCTGCCACTCCAGCGACACGCGCACACCGCGCCATCCCAGCGCCGGATTGGACTCGCCTGGAGTCTTGAGCGAGGCGATCTGCTTGTCGCCACCGATGTCGAGGGTGCGCAACGTGACCGGCAGCGGATGCATGTGCTCCAGCACCCGTCGGTACAGGCGATATTGCTCGTCCTCGGAAGGCAATTGAGGCCGTTCCATGTACAAGAACTCGGTGCGCAAGAGCCCGACTCCGTCCGTGTGGGTGGCGTCGAATTCGTCCAAATCGCGCAGACTCTCGATGTTGGCCTGCACCAGGAGGCGCACGCCGTCCGATGTCAGGGCGGGCTTGGGAGCTTGGGCGAGCAGCACGGCTGCGCGCGCGCTGGCGCCGGCCTTGAGTTCTTGGAAGCGCAGCAGCGCTTCGGGATCGGGATTGATTTGGACGGTGCCGCGCTGTCCGTCGACAGCCACGACCATGCCAGGTTCCATGCGCCCGAGCAAATTGGGCAAGCCCACGACACACGGGACCCCAAACGAACGCGCCAGTACGGCGGCATGGGAAAAGCGCCCGCCCTTCTCCGCGATCACCGCTAGCAGCCGATCGCGCCCGAGCAAGGTCATGACGTGCGGGGTCAGATTCGCCGCGGCGAGAATCAAATCTTGATCTTGGCTCAACAAGTCCTGCAATCCGCCTTGACCCAAGGCCTCGAGCACTGCGCGCCAGGGATCGGACAAATCGGCGGCATAAGCGCGCACGCTGTCGCCTTCCATGCGCTGGCCCAAAGTGGACTCGAGCTTGGTGATGAACTGGTACACCGCGGCTTCGGCGTTGATGTGCTCGGTGCGTATGGCACCCTCCACCTGCTTGAGCGCGCCCGGATCCGAAAGGATCAGCCGATGGACCTCGAAGATCTGCGCGTCGCGCTCGCTGGACTGCAACGCCACGATTCGGCTGCGGCGTTGCATTTCGTCGCTAGCTGTCTTGAGCGCCTCGCGCAGCCGCGCGATCTCGCGCTGGACCTCGGAGGCCGCTACGGACCAGACCGGCACTTCCTTGGGTTGTGCGCCTACGATGCGCACGGGTCCCACGGCGAGTCCCGGTGAAACGGAAGTTCCCTGGATCTTGCGGGGCGAACGAGTGTCCATCGAGGGCTTGGGACTGTAGCGCATGTCTGCCGCGCAGGCACGGCCCTCCCCAAGGGCCGTGAAGCACACGCAGTGGAAAGCGTTTCCAGGCCTGGGTTCTTGAGGCCCCGACGTGCGCCTGGCTGATACGGCGTGGGGCTGGTGCCCCGCAAGAGACGCGCGCAGGGATGCGCCTTTGCCTGGCCGACAGCACGCATTGGCTCAAGATCGCCGGAGCGGCGCTCCGAAGCCTACCTGTTCGAGCCGCCGCGGACGCCCGGCTACGGGCCCTTTGGCGAGCAAGGATCAATTCTTCCAGCAGTCCAGCGACAAGCAACCATGTCCAACGAATCCAGCGCACCGCAGTCGAAAGACGATTCGCACGAGGCTTCGAAGCCCGTGCTCACCGTACAAACCGGTCAAGCGCGGCTGATGTCGATGTTGGGGGTGGCCTCGCTCGTCGCCGCAGCGGGACTGGCGCTAGCGCCCCGCTTGGCGCCCCAGGTTGCCGGCGTGACGCGCGAGCTCACTTCGCTGGGCGTGAGCGCGGGACTGTGTGGGGCCCTGGGCCTAGTTCTGCTGGCATTGAGCTGGGTGCGCCGCGCCCAAACGCAGATCCAACTGCTGGCGTTCGAATTGCGCGAGAACACGACCTTGCTCGAGGGCATCACGGTGGACGTGACCGAAGTCGGTCGTTGCGTCGAATCCGTAAAAGCCGACGGCAAGAACGTCGCGGAACGCGTGCAAGGCCTGAGCAAGCTGATCGAGAACCAACTCGAAAGCCTGCGCAGCGAAGCGGCGCAGCGCGATCCCCACGATGCAATCTTCAAGCTCGCTTCGAGCGTCGACCGTCTAGGCGCGCGCTTCGAAGAACGCTTCTTGGCCAACCAGGAAGCGCTCGAAAAGAGCGCCCATCAATGGCGAGATGCGCTCGACGACCTGCGCGAGTCCATGGAGGTGATCGAGCGCCTCGTTCGCACACCGATACGAGAATCGCAGACCGAGGAAGAAGGCGGCTTCGAAATGCTCGACCGATTGGACGACCAAGTGCAGCGCGAAAGCCAAGCCGCGACGCTAGAAGCCGTGGCGTCCGAAGCGGAAGCGGCCCTGGACGCATCCTGGTTGCAAGAACACACGCCGAGCCTGACCAACCCGCCGCAGGCCGGTCACACGAACTTCACGCGCCGCGCCTAAAGTCCAAGCGCGCGCGAAAGTTCGGGGCTCGGCCGGGAAACCCTAGGGCTCGGCTTTGGGGCTGGTAGTCTTGAAAAACGCCGCGAAGGGCTTGTGAGCAGGGCTCTTTTTCACTTGCTCTAGGTCCTCGCGACGGAATTCGGCGTCTTCACCGGGGCCGCGCCCGCGCGGGCCGCCGCGGCCTGCTCGATCGCCGCCGCCACCACCGCCACCCGGGCGGCCACCCGCACCCGATTCCGGGCGACCTCCCGAACGACGGCCGCCGCGTTCCTGCTTGCCGCGCGCACCGCCCAATCCATCGCGACGAACTTGCGCGGCGCGCACGATCTCGGGCGTGGAATTTTCGCGCGAGTCTTGGCGTCCCCGCGAAGGCCCGCGGCTGAAATCTCGGCCGCCGCCCTCGCGTGGGCCGCGCTCCGGCCGGCTGCGTTGCGGCCGCTCCGGAAAGGGCACGCGCTTGAGCGACAAAGGAATGCGCGCAGGCTGGCCGTCGAGAATGCGCGCGCGAACCGTCTGGCCGATGCTGATCAGTTCGCGGGCGTCGCGCACGTAGCGATCGGAAATCTCGCTCACGTGGACCAGAGCGTCGGTATCGAGCCCAATGTCCACGAAGGCACCGAAACTGGCCACGCTGGTGACTACGCCCTCGACGACTCGATCCTTGGTCAACGTGACGCGATCGGTCTGAGGATCGAGCAACACCGGACGTTGCTGGAACGGCCGCGGATCCCGACCGGGAAAGGCCACCTCGCGCAGCACGTCGCGCCAAGTCATCGGGTCCACGTCGGGGTTGTCCCGCGGCAGGCTGCGGCTTGCTCCCGGATTGCCCGGTCGTCCCAGGCCTTCACGGGGGGAAGATCCGGCTGCTTCCAAGGCGCTGCGCACCAGCGGGTACTGCTCCGGGTGGAGCGCGGTCTCATCCAGCGGCTCGCTGCCGCCTTTGACGCGCAAGAAACCGGCCGCGCTGGTCCACTGCGCTTCGCTCAAGAGACCTTCCGCGCGCAATTCCTCGCGGCTCTCGATCGGTCGAGTGGCGCGCCGCTCCACGATTTTCTGGGCCGTCGGCAAATCGAGACCGGGAATGAAGCGCAAACGCGACAACGGTGCGCGATTTACGTCAGAGCCCACGACCGCCACGCACGACTCGACCGTTTC
>JAKFYL010000405.1 GCA_021730845.1 Planctomycetota bacterium
GGAGAGTCCTGCCAGCGTGACCATACGCCCGGGCCAAGAGCAACACGTTCGTGTCGCAGTGGATTTGGTGCGCGTGGAACTGGATGTTCGCGACTTGGACAAGGGCGGTCCCGTAACCAACGGCGTCTGGTGGGTTTCCGTGGACCAACCCGGAGACATGCATGGCCAGGTTGCGACCGACAAAGCGGGAAGAGCTGTGCTGACTTTGCCTGCGGGGGAGTATCGCCTGGCCACGACGAAAGAGGACGCGGCGGACGGGGTTCCGATCTCGCTCACGCTCTTTGGACCGCAGCACCGGAGCGTACGTTTGCCTCCGGCCCGCAAGCAGGCCCCCAAGCCGGATCCCGAAGTGGACTCCGTGTCGGAATTCGAATATGAGATCGATTGACGGATGTGGGTCCAGCCGAACGGACCTCAGCCTGCGTGAGCCCACTGCGAAGCCGGGCTAGAACTCAGGCCAGCGCGTCAGAGCGCTACTTGCCCGAAGGGCATCATCTTGAAGGCGAGCAGCGGGACCGCTGCTAGTGTTCGCAGGAATCGGGCACTAGGTTTCGCGGGCTCCAGTCGGGTGCCACGCCGTAGAACACATCCAGCCAGTCGTTCAGGCCGTTGGAATTGCAGTCAGGCTGCGCCGTGCGGTTGATTACCACGGCGTGGCGGCCCCCGGTGAAGTACGCCTGGCCTTGCGTATCTACCACCAGGGCCTGCAGCAATCGAATCTGCGCAGGAACTGCGAAGTCGCTCACAAAGGGAGCCAGCGAGAGCGTGCCCGAGGCCGGAATCGTTCCTTGCGGGATCAAGGTCAGTGGGTGCGGATAGGGCAGGAGCCAAACCCCGAAAACTCCGGAAACGTGCAGCCAATTCCAGCGCAAGGCCGTCGCCAACCAGACTTTGTCTCCGGCCTGGCCGTGCACTTCGACAGCCAAGCTTGTTCCGTCGCCGGAGAAATCATTGGCGCTCAGAGTGCGAGCCGGATCGGGTAGCACCTCCAGGTTGGCTGCACCGAAGAAGGGCTGGCCAGCCGACCCATCCGGGCACACTTGGCCGTTTCCCGCCCCGCCCGCGATGATCGGACTTGCTAGGAGTTTGACCTCGCCGCTGGTCGCGTTGATGCCGTGGCCACCGGCGCCACCCTTGATGCACAGAAAATCCCAAGCCTCGCCGCCCTTGCCACCCTTGAATGTTGTTCCCGTTGCTCTGGTGTGGGCGACGCCGATTGCATGCAAGCCGTGGCCTCCCGCACCGCCAGAACTTCCATTGGTTCCGCCCATAGCGGCGGTCAGGGTGCACGCCTGAAAACTCAGTTGCCCGCCGTTCGCGCGGACACCTGATCCCCCGACGCCTCCACTGCCCCCATAACAGTTGGAGCTCACGCAGCCACCGCCGGTTCCTCCCGTGAAGGCGCAGTTCGAGGCCAAGACATGCGCGCACTGAAGGAATTCGGCCCCGGCGCCACCCGGTTCACCAACACCAGTCACGCTTCCCACTCCTATCGCTCCGGTGAATAGGCAATCTTGCAGCCAGATCTGACCTTGATTGCCAACGCCACGGAGCGCGATGACCCGCTCTGCAGGAGTGTTGCTCATCGCGTCGCCCGGAATCACCACAACCAGCTGCGACAAACGCACGGCCTGTGCAGCGGAAAGCCCAGTAATGGTGATCGTCTCCGAAATGTTGACCGTTCCCAGCGGGGCGATGACCGTCAAACCCTTTCCATTGACGGTGAATCCACCGTAGTAACCGGGCGCGATGAGCAGCGTTTCGCCATCGGAGGCGGCATCTACCGCTGCCTGGATCGTCGCGAAGTGTCCCAACTGGGGCTGGGAAACCAAGTGAACGGCCTCGGCCGCCGAGTTTTGCGCGAGCAAGCCCAGCGCGGGAAGTAGAACCGGGATGCTGCGAAAGCCGAATTGCGGGAGCGCGCGCATTGTGAGGACCTCCGGAAAAAAAGGGCGCGGCCAGGCCCGCGCGAAATACGCCTGGAGCGATCCTACCACATGACCGCAACCTCTCGTGGCGAGCATGGCGATCCGCCAAACGCAGCGCTTGGACCCAGGCCCCCGGGGCCTTGCCCGGCCCTGGGGCGCCTGGCTGGCCCGCTCCACCGGCCCCGTTTATAGTGTTTCGCCCGCAAGTTGAGCGCTCTAGATCCGGTCGGGGCCGATTACGGACCTGACCCGAGCTAGCCGTCTCGCTGCTCTCTCTCTCCTGCCCCTCCAACCCTTGGCCCGAGCGCAGCTTGGGTTCTTTAGCCTTGAAAGACGTCGTCATCGCCAGCGCTTGCCGCACTCCCATCGGCCGCTTCCAAGGCACGCTCGCGGGATTCAAAGCGCCTAGCCTCGGAGCGCTCGCCATCCGCGAAGCCCTGACGCGCGCCAAACTCCCGCCGGAGGCGGTCGAGGAGGTCATCATGGGCTGCGTGCTGACGGCGGGCCAAGGCCAGAACCCCGCGCGGCAAGCGGCCATCGCCGCGGGCATTCCCAATACCGTGCCCTCGTTCACCGTCAACAAGGTGTGCGGCTCGGGACTCAAGGCCGTGATGCTCGGTGCACAGGCGATTCGCGCCGGCGACATCGACATCGCCGTGTGCGGCGGCATGGAGAGCATGACCAACTCGCCGTATCTCTTGCCGGACGCTCGCGCCGGCGCGCGGCTGGGTCACTCCAAGTTGATCGACTCGATGGTCTGGGACGGCCTGTGGGACATCTACAACGATTTCCACATGGGCAACACGGCCGAGCTGGTCAGCGAGAAGTACTCGGTCACGCGCGCCGAGCAAGACGCTTTCGCCGCCCAAAGCCACCGCCGCGCGGTGGAAGCGACCGCTGCGGGGCGTCTGGACGCCGAGAAGTTCGCCATTTCCATCGCGCAGAAAAAGGGCGAGGCCTTGGCTTTCACCACTGACGAGGGCATCCGCGCCGATTCGACGGCCGAGGCGCTGGCCAAGCTCAAGCCGGCTTTCAAAACTGGCGGCACGGTCACGGCCGGCAACGCTTCCCAAATCAACGATGGCGCGGCGGCCGTGGTCGTCATGAGCGCGGACAAGGCTCGGGCCCTGGGGATCAAACCGCTGGCTCGGATCAGCGCCTACGCGACTTCCGGATGCGCGCCCGAGTGGGTCATGATGGCGCCGCAAGGTTCCATCACGTCCTGCGCCAAGAAATTGGGCAAGAAGCCCAGCGATTTCGACCTGCACGAGATCAACGAAGCGTTCTCTGCAGCGGCCGTGGCCTTGACGCGCGTGCTCGAGTTGGACGCGGGCCGCGTCAACGTCAACGGCGGCGCGGTGGCCCTGGGTCACCCCATCGGAGCGTCCGGTGCGCGCCTCTTGACCACGCTTCTGTACGCCATGCGCCAAAAGAGCGCCAAGACCGGCATGGCTTCGCTGTGTCTAGGCGGCGGGAACGCCGTGTCCCTCGCCGTCGAGGCGCTGTAGCCGTGGCGGGTTTGATCGAAAAAGTCGGCGTCGTCGGTGCCGGGACCATGGGCAATGGCATTGCCCAGACCTTCGCCACGGCCGGGGCCAAAGTGCAATTGGTCGACGTCGACCCGGTTGCCCTCGAACGGGGACTGGCGAACGTCCGTGGAAGCCTGGAACGTTTCGTCAAGAAAGGCTCCATGCCCCAAGCCGACGCCGATAGCACTTTGGGTCGACTCAAGTCGTCGACGCGCCTGGAGGATCTGGCGAACTGCGAACTCGTCGTCGAAGCCGTGGTCGAGCGCGCCGACGTGAAGGCCAAGGTGTTTCGCGCCTTGGATGGGATCACGCCCAAGTCGGCGATATTGGCTACGAACACGTCCTCGATCTCGATCACGCAGATCGCTGCTTCCACCAAGCGACCGGCCCAGGTGATCGGCATGCACTTCATGAATCCAGTGCCGCTGATGAAACTGGTGGAAGTGATTCGCGGACAGGAGACCTCGCCCGAGACCACCGAGCGCACGGTGGCTTGTGCCACGGCCCTTGGCAAAGTGCCGGTCGAGGCCAGCGACTACCCCGGTTTCGTTTCCAACCGGGTGCTGATGCCCATGATCAACGAGGCCGTGTATTGCCTGATGGAGGGCGTGGCCACCAAGGAAGGCATCGACACGGTCATGAAGCTGGGTATGAACCATCCCATGGGGCCCCTGGCTCTGGCGGACTTGATCGGCCTGGACGTGTGCCTGGACATTTTGAACGTCCTGCACGAAGGTCTAGGGGACGACAAGTACCGTCCGTGCCCGCTCCTGCGACGAATGGTCGCGGCCGGGCGATTGGGTCGCAAGGTCCAGCGCGGTTTTTACGACTACCAGTAGCAGGCCCGACTCGAACTAGACGCATGGACTTCACACTGAGCGACGAACAGGTTTTGCTGCGCGACATGGCGCGCGATTTCGCCGAGCGCGAGCTCAAACCGCGGGCCGCGCGCCACGACCGCGAGGAGCGCCTCGATCCGGCCGTGATCGAGCAGCTCAAGGATCTGGGTTTCTTGGGGCTGACCGTGCCCGAGAAATACGGCGGCGGCGGCATGAGCAATCTCGACTTGTCGATCGTGCTCGAGGAGCTCAACCGCGGCTGCGCTTCGACCGGTGTGACGGTGTCGGTGCACAATTCGCTGGTTTGCACGCCGATCCTGAAGTTCGGGAGCGACGCGCAAAAAGCTCTCTGGCTTCCCAAGCTCGCCAGCGGACAAGTGCTGGGCGCCTACTGCTTGACCGAACCAGGTTCGGGCTCGGATGCGGCGGCGCTAGCGACGCGCGCCGAGCGCGCGGGCGATGGCTGGGTGCTCAGCGGCACCAAGATCTGGGTCACGACCGGCGCCCTGGCGGGCCTATTCATCGTGTACGCGCGCACCAATCCCAGCGTCTCCAAGGCCAAGGGCATCAGCGCCTTCTTGGTCGCCAAGGAAACCAAAGGCTTGCGCGTGGGCAAAAAGGAACTCAAGTGCGGCATCCGCGGCAGCCCGGCCAATGAGATCGAGCTCGAAAATTGCCGCGTGGGCCCGGAAGCGTTGCTCGGGCAAGTCGACCGCGGCTTCCAGGTCGCACTCGATACGCTCGATGGCGGCCGAATCGGCATCGCCAGCCAAGCCGTCGGCATCGGCACCGCGTGCTTGGAAGCGGCGCTGGTGTATTCCAAACAGCGCGCGCAGTTCGGGCAGCCGATTTCGAACTTCCAAGCCGTGCAGTGGAAGCTGGCCGACATGGCTACGCGCCTAGATGCCGCGCGCATGCTCGTGCACCGCGCGGCGTGGCTGCGCGACCGCGGCGAACCGTGCGGCAAGCAGGCGGCGCAGGCCAAACTCGCCGCTAGCCAAGCGTGCAACATGGCCGCCGACGAAAGCCTGCAAATCCACGGCGGAGCCGGGTACACCGATCACTTCGAGATCGAGCGCTTGTTCCGCGACGCGCGCATCACCGAAATCTACGAGGGCACGAGCGAGATCCAGCGCCTGGTCATCGCGCGCAGTTTGCTCGCTTAGGAGCCAAGAAAACCTGCGTGGGTGCCGGCAGCGACCTCCTCGAGCGTTTTCGCCGCGGCGATCGGGCCGCGCTGGCGCGGCTCATCACCTGGGCTGAAAACGACGACGAGCGTTTTGGACCGATTCTCGAGGCGCTGTTCGAACAAGTAGGCCGAGCTTGGCGCCTGGGAATCACCGGGCCTCCAGGTGCCGGCAAGAGTTCGCTGGTCAATGAGCTTGCGCGCGCGCTGCGCGAAACCTCCAAGACGGTCGGCGTGCTGGCTGTCGATCCGTCGAGTCCGTTCACGGGCGGCGCGCTGCTGGGCGATCGCATTCGCATGGAGGACCGCACACTCGATCCGGGCGTGTTCATCCGTTCCATGGCCTCGCGCGACAGCCATGGGGGACTGGCGCGCGCGAGCGTGGATGCTTGCGACGTAATGGACGCCTTTGGCCTGGAGCGCATCCTCATCGAGACCGTGGGCGTCGGCCAAGCCGAGTACGACGTGATGGGAGCCGCCGATTGCGTGCTGGTGGTGCTGTGCCCCGGTGCGGGTGACGGCATCCAAGCCATGAAGTCGGGGCTTTTGGAAGTGGCCGACATCGTGGCCGTGAACAAGTGCGACTTGCCGGGTGCCGAACGCCTGGTGGCCGACTTGGAAGAAGCACTGCACGTGCGCTTTGTGAGGCGCCGCAACTGGGAGGTTCCGATCGTCCCGTGCAGCGCGGCCACCGGTGAGGGCATCGAGCGCTTGCTGGAAGCCGTGGTCAAGCACCGCGGCTGGCTCGAGAGCCAAGGCCTGGAGGCCGCGCGCAGGCTGCGGCGCTTGGAGCAAGTGCGCCAGGAGCTGGCCGCGCGTCTGACCCAGCACTTGTGGTCCGAGGCGGGGTACCGCGAAGCCGCCCTAGAGGCCTTGGGCGAGCGCCGCTCCCCGCGCGAAGTCAGCGCGCGGCTGCTTTCGGATATCCTCGGGGAAGGCGGGATAGCTACCCGCAAGGCCCCAGCCCGTGGTCCGCTGACCCCCCAATAGACGCCATGAGTGCCAAACACCAAGCATCGACTGCCGGCGCCGGCGCACCGTCCGCGAGCTCCGCCGCGGGCCAAGGCATGGGCGAGGAAGCGTTCGAGCAGTGGCGCGCCACCTTCGCGGCTAGCGCGCTGCGCAAAGCCAATTTCAGTTCAATTTCCGGCACGCCCCTGGCCCCCTTGTACGGACCGGGCGACGTAGGCTCCGATCCGCAGCACGACCTGGGCTATCCCGGACAGTTTCCCTTCACCCGCGGCGTGCACGCCAGCATGTACCGCGGCCGGCTGTGGACCATGCGCCAGTTCGCCGGCTTCGGTTCCGCGCGTCAGACCAACGAACGCTTCAAATTCCTGCTCGCCCACGGCCAGACGGGGCTGTCGGTGGCTTTCGATTTCCCGACCTTGATGGGCTACGACTCCGACGATGCCCACAGCCTAGGTGAAGTGGGCCAGGTCGGCGTGGCCATCTCGAGCCTGGCCGACATGGAGACCTTGTTCGAAGGCATCCCGATGGGGGAGGTCTCGACCTCCATGACCATCAACGGTCCAGCTCCGATCCTGCTCGCTTTCTACATCGCTGCCGCCGAGAACCAAGGCGTAGCGGCCGAGAAACTGCGCGGCACGGTCCAAAACGACATCCTCAAGGAATACCAGGCGCAGCACGCCTGGTTGGTGCCACCCGAACCCGCGCTGCGCATGATCACCGACGTCATGGCGCACTGCGGCAAGCACGTGCCGCAGTGGAATACCATCTCGATCTCGGGCTATCACATCCGCGAAGCCGGCTCGACTGCTGCCCAAGAGTTGGCGTTCACCCTGGCCAACGGCATGGAATACGTTCGCCGAGGCGTGGCCGCCGGGCTGGACGTGGACGACTTCGCGCCCCGGCTTTCGTTCTTCTTCGACAGCCACTTGGACTTCTTCGAGGAGATCGCCAAGTTCCGCGCCGCACGCCGCATTTGGGCGCGCAAGTTGCGCGAAGAATTCGGCGCCAAGGATCCGCGCTCGTGGATGGTGCGCTTCCACACCCAAACCGCGGGCGTGTCGCTGACCGCCCAGCAGCCCGAGAACAACATCGTGCGCACGGCCTTCCAGGCCCTGGCGGCCGTGCTAGGCGGCACGCAGTCGCTGCATACCAACTCGATGGACGAGACCTTGTCGCTGCCCACGGAAAAGGCCGTCAAGATCGCCTTGCGCACGCAGCAGATCATCGCCGAGGAAACCGAGGTCGCCCACGTGGCCGATCCCCTGGGCGGCAGCTACTTCCTTGAAGCCCAAACCGAACGCCTGGAGCGCGAAGCGCAGGCTTACTTCGCCGAAATCGATCGGCGCGGGGGCGTAGTGCCCTGCATCGAAGCCGGATGGATCCAAAAGGAGATCCACCGTTCCGCGGTGAGCTACCAAGCGGCGCTCGAGCGCGGCAGCAAGCACATCGTGGGCGTGAACTGCTTCCAGGAACCGGAAGACGCTGGCGGACCGGCCATCGAGCTGCATCGCATCGATCCGGCCGTCGAACGCGAACAGCACGAGCGCTTGAGCGCGCTGAGACGGCGCCGCGACGCGCGCGCCGTGGAGCGCGAACTGGCGGCCGTGCGCGCGGCCTGCCGCGACGGATCCAATTTGCTGGCGCGCTTCGTGGCCGCCGCCCACGCCTACTGCACATTGGGGGAGATCACGCAGGTGCTGCGCGAAGAGTTCGGCGTGTACCGCGAACCCAAGATCCTCTAGCGCCAATTCCTCGAGGGAGCCGATTTGCAAGCACACATGAGCACCAAGCCCATCAAGGTCCTGGTTGGAAAGCCCGGACTCGACGGCCACGATCGCGGCGCCAAGACCGTGGCCAGCGCGCTGCGCGACCACGGCATGGAAGTGGTCTACACGGGCCTGCACCAAACGCCCGAAGCCATCGCCGAAGTCGCGGCCCAAGAAGACGTCGACGTGGTTGGACTTTCGATCCTTTCGGGCGCCCACATGACGC
>JAKFYL010000407.1 GCA_021730845.1 Planctomycetota bacterium
AACTACGTCTGGGCGCGCTTTTCTCGCCATAGCAAGAACTTCCCATAAGAAGCTTGCGCCACGCGGAAAGCGCGACCTACTCGATCGCGCTCGCAGCCAACTCAACTCGCCTTACTCAACCTAAGTTCTGCTCTCCTCACCAAGCTCTCATTTTGGAGCATCAAGGACCTATGACTTCTTTTCGCGCATCGAAACTCGTCAGCTTGTGCGGCGCAATGGCCGCGTTGAGCACCACGCTGGTCGCGCAGCATGCTCAGGTCTCCGCAGTCGCCGTTCGCCCGAACAACCTCGCGGAGGCGTGGGTCGTCAACCGCGACAACGGTTCGGTCTCCGTGATCAACGTCATCGCCGGTCATGCCGTGGCCGAGATCGACGTCGGCGTGTGGCCGCGCTCCCTGGCCTTCACCCCCGATAGCTCGCGGGTGTTCGTCGCCAACCAGCGCGGCAACGTTCCGGTCGATGTCCACGCGGGCACGCCGTTCACCGGCAGCGAGATCCGCGGATCCGTCAGCGTCATCGACGTGGCCTCCAAGACCGTCATCCAGACGATCCCCTCCTCGATCGTGGGCGTGGAGCCCTACGGCATCGCGGTGGCACCGAACGGCAAGTACGTGGCCGTCAGCGCCATGCGTTCGGGCCGTATGGAACTGTTCGACGCCGTGACCTTGGCCAACGTGGCCGAGTTCCAGTACGACAACGATCTCAACTTCCTCACGCTGCCCAAGACGGTGGCCTCGGTTGACACCAACCGCGACGGCATGGCCGACCTGGGCGATCCGCGCGGCTTCGTGATTCGGGCGGACAGCCAGCGCCTGTACGTCACCCACAACAAGTCGCCCTTCATTTCGGCCCTCGACGTCACACTCAACGGCTCGGGCATCCCGACGGGCATCAGCCTGGCGGCCAAGATCCCGATCAACGACTACACCGTCGACCCGATCTTCAATCCCATTCCCGTGCAGACCCTCCAGAGCCAGGGATTGCCGCGATTCATGGAGGATGTGGCCCTGTCTCCGGACGGATCGCGCGCCGTGGTGCCGCACTTGCTGCACAACATCAACCACGACGTGAACCATGTCTTCGGACCCGCCCTGCCCGGCGCTTTCGCCAACCGCGTTTACCCCGCGCTCACGGTTTTGGATGCGGTCACCAACACTTTCAAGCAGGCAGGAGACAATTCCGCGCGCCTGCACAATGAACTCGCGGACCCGGTCAAGCCGGCCGAGTACGCCTCCTTCGGTTCGGCGGCGACCACTCCTTCCGGCAGCAAACTGCTGCTTGGAGCAACCGGTAGCCCGATTTCCGGCGGCACGTTCACGTTCCATGTGGACGGCATCCCGGCGGGCATGTCTGCCGCTGTCTTCGTCGGAACGGAAGTCGCAAGGCCCGCAGGCGATGCCGGCACCCAGTACGCGACCATTCGCCGCATCGTGCCCGTGGTCGGAGGGGTCGCAACTCTTCCGGTTCCCACCAGTTCGGCTCTGATCGGCTCGGTGTTCGTTGCCCAAGCGGTGCTGTTCGACGCCAACGGCGCGCGCAAGGCGCTTTCCAATGGCTTGCGTCTGCGCATCGAAAACGTGGGCGTCGCCAGCAACACGATGGGTCACCGCGGCGGTCACCCCAGTCGCGTGGCCTTCAACTCCAGCGGCAACCGCATGTTGATGCTCAACCGCGGCTCGGAAGACTTGTTCCTGTACGAAGTCAGCGGCAACAACTACACGCTGCGCGACGTGTTCCCGCCGCGCATCAACTTCGTGGAGCGCACGGCTCTGGACGTGACCACCCCCATGGGCGACTTGCCGCTGGGTATGGCCCTCGCCGACGACGGTTCCACGCCCCAAGACGATTCGCTCGTGTACGTCATGAACGAACTGACGCGCACGCTTTCGGTCCTGCGCGTGGGCTGGACGACCGGCACGATCATCATGGAGAAGGCCCAAATCCCGACCCTGCTGAACGCCGATCAAATGACGGTGTCGCAGCGCTTGGGAGACGAGCTCTTCGAAGACGCCTCGCGTGCGCAAACGACTGGCGCTCCGGGCACCGTCGGCGAATTCAACAACAGCTGCGCTTCGTGCCACTTCGAGGGTGGGGAAGACGGCAACGTGTGGCAACGCCCCGCGGGTCCGCGCAGCACGATGCCGGTCTACGGCGGTTCCCTGGGCACGGGTCTGATCCTGTGGAAGGGTGTGCGCTTCAACATGGGCGAAACGGGCCCGATGTTCGGTGGCGAGAACGGCGGCACCGGCATCCTCACGGACGCCGAGCAGCAAGCCCTGATCGACAACCACCGCGTGATCCCGGTGCCGCTCAATCCCAACCGCGATGCGGTGACGGGCAACTTGACGCCGCTGGCGGCCCTCGGCCGCGACCTGTTCCTGGGCGACAACGCCACGGGGCTAAACCCCAACATGCGCCGTGCGGGCTGCGCCGATTGCCACCCCGCCCAGCTCGGTGGAACGTCTCCCTCGGGCTTCACAATGGACACCCTGATCGCGGATTACACCGATACTCCGGATGGATTCGTGGTCAACGACCCCGACTGCTTCCAACTCAAGGAAAACATCGTCGGGATCAACGTTCGCGACGTGAACAGCGGTTCCAACATCGACTTCGACGGCGATGGCTTCCCTGACCCGGATCGCAACGTGGACGGATTCAGTGACGTCGAGACCTACACGCCGATGAACGCGGACGGGGATGACGACTTCCAACGCGACGACGACAACAGTTGGCCGTGCCCCACGGGCGGCGTATTCGGCAATCCGAAGATCACGTTCACGCGCGAAATGCGTGCCTTCTCGATTCCCACCAAACTCGGTGTCTTCGCCTCGGGCCCTTACTTCCACGACCACGTCGCGCTATCACTGCGCACGCTCGTGGATCCCAGCGCCCAGGAGTCGAGCCCGATCTACGGTACGCCTGCGTATCCGGCCATCATGGGACCGCTCCCCGGACTCAAGAAGATGTTCAACGAGTTCCACGACCTGCGCGGCCACGAGGACTTCGTCCAAGGCGCTTCCAAGGTCCAAATCAACCTCCAAAGCCCCAACAAGGATGCGGACATCGACGCCATCCTGGCGTTCATCCAGTCGCTGTAGTCGATTCCGATTCCAGTAGCTGAGCCATGCGGCCGGCGGGACCTAGACGGGTTCCGCCGGCCGCTGTGCTTGGATGGCGCTTGGGTCCCCGCGCGGCTTCCGGCGCGCCGGGTAGGGTCAGGCCCAGCTTTCAGGAATTTTTGGGTCGAGCGGAATGGCTCAGGACTTCTCGCGCACTTCCACGCGGCCGTCGGCGTGTCCGATGACTAGGACATGAGCCAAGTTCACGAACAGGCCGCTTTCGACGACGCCCGGCAGGATCGCCAGCTTGCTCTCCAGCAACTCGGGATCCTTGATGCCATGGGAAAAGTGGCAATCCAAGATCACGTTGCCGTTGTCCGTGCGGTATTCGCTGCCGGAGGCCGTGACACGCAGCGTTGCGGTCGCACCAAGCTTCGAGATTGCGCGCTCGACCACCGGCTTGGCGAAAGGCACGATTTCGACCGGTAGCGGGAACATGCGCCCGAGCACGCCCACGACTTTGTCCGCACCGACTACGATGACTTCGCGCCGGGAAATGCTGGCCACGACCTTCTCGCGCAGCAGCGCGCCTCCGCCGCCCTTGATCATGCGCAGCGCGCCGTCGATTTCGTCCGCGCCGTCGATGGTGACGTCGATGGCTTCGACCTCGGCCAGGCTGGTCAGCGGGATGCCCATGGCACGGGCCTTGGTCTCCGTGTCAACGGACGTAGGCACACCGCGAATGCGCAAGCCCTCCGTCTGCATGCGCTCAGCCAGACCCAGCAGGGTGAAGTACACGGTCGAGCCCGTGCCGAGCCCGACCACCATTCCGTTTCGAACGTATTCGGCAGCTTTGCGGCCGGCGACTTCCTTGGGATTGCTCATGGGTATTCGGGGGTGACGCTTGCGTGGCGGATAGCGGATGGCGGGTAACGGTACTTGCGGGCGAGTTGGCGCGGGACCCGACGCGAGGTCGGGGGCGCGGCCCCTTGGAAACGAGGATCCTAGGGCCGCGGCCCTGGCCCAGGCCATCGAGATTACCCCCGTCCGAGGCTATAATGAGACTGGTTCTCAAGATACCCTGCGCCCCGACCCGATCCTGAACCCATGATCCGCCTCGATGAATTGCTGCTGGGCAGCTGCGCGCGCTTGGTCCACGTGGGCGGGGAAGGAGCATTTCGGCGGCGCTTGCTCGAGCTGGGATTCCTGCCCGGTACGCCCCTGCGCTTGGTGCGCCGCATGGATGTCGGAGGCGTGCTGGAGGTCGAGCTGCGCGGAGTGCGCTTGAGTCTGCGCCGCAGCGAGGCGCGCGAGCTCGCGGTAGAGGATCTTTGAAGCCTGCCGCCGCGCCGCCGCTCGCCACTTCGATTCCCAACGAGCCTGGCAGCCACGGCAGCCCCCGCGTGTGAAAGCAGCATCTGCTACGCGTCGCATTGCCCTAGCGGGAAACCCCAACACGGGTAAGTCCACGCTGTTCAACCGCTTGACCGGTGGCCGCGCGCGCGTCGCCAACTACCCCGGGCTGACTGTGGAGAAGGAAAGCGGGACTTTCCGATTGAGCAAATCGGGCCTGGTCGAACTCGTCGACGTTCCGGGAACGTACAGCCTGTCGGCTCGCAGCGCGGAAGAGCGCATTGCCATGCTCGCCATCGCCGGCCTCGATAGCGAGCCGCGGCCCGACGCGGTGCTGCTCATCGTCGACGCCACGAGCCTGGAGCGCAACTTGTACCTGGCGCTCCAAATCGTCGAGCTCGGCGTGCCGACCGTGATCGCCGTCAACATGGTCGACATGCTGGCGGAACGCAACTTGACCATCGATGCCCAGGAGCTAGCGCGTCGCTTGGGTATTCCGGTTGTGCCGATCTCGGCCAAGTCCACGGATTCGCTGGCTCCGCTCCTGGAGGCGCTCGACGATGTCTTGGAAACCCCAGGGATCGGGGTTTCCGGCGCGGAATGGATGCCCAAGGCGGGCCCGCTCTCCGAAGACTTGGAAGCCGTGGGCCAATCCCTACCCGCGACGTGGTGCGAGGGCCCGGCCGTTCGCCGCAGCGCGCTGGCAGCTTGGGCCCTGGCGTCGATCGATGATCAGGACGAGTTCACGGACATCCCCTTGGACTTGCGCCGCGCCGTGCGCGATCGCAGGGGCCTGGCTCGCGCCGCGGGACGCGACCTGGATTTGGACCTCACGCGCATGCGCTACGGCTGGATCGACCAGAACGCGGCCCATTTCGTCCGTCGTCGGGCCGGCGGCGCGGTCACGTCCACCGACCGCATCGATCGCGTGCTGCTGCACCCGCTCGTGGGCTTTGGGGTGTTCCTGCTAGTCATGGGGATCGTGTTCCAGTCGCTGTTTTCCTGGAGCAATCCCGCCATCGGCTGGATCGAGTCCGTATTCGCAAGCGTGCGTGACTACCTGGCAGGCGTGCTTCCGCCGAGCTTGGTGACGGAGTTCTTGTTGGATGGCGTGATCGAGGGCGTGGGCAGTGTGCTGGTGTTCCTGCCCCAGATCCTGTTGCTGTTCTTCTTCCTGGCCTTGATGGAGGATTCCGGCTATCTCGCGCGCGTGGCCGTGCTGATGGACCGCGTCATGCGATCGATTGGCCTGCACGGCAAGGCATTCGTGCCGATGATGTCGGGGTTTGCTTGCGCCGTTCCCGCAATCCTGGCGACGCGCACGATGGAGCGGCGCCGCGATCGACTGCTCACCATGCTGGTCATCCCGCTCATGACTTGCTCGGCGCGCCTGCCGGTCTACACCCTGATCATCGCGGCCCTGTTCCCGCCCGATCGACTCTTCGGCCTGCTGCCCATGCAGGGCTTGCTGATGGTCTGTTTGTACGTGTTCAGCACGTGCATGGCGCTCGTCGTGGCCGGCGTGCTCGGGAAAACGCTCGTGCGCGGCCCTCGCATTCCGCTGCTCATGGAACTGCCGCCCTACCGCATGCCGCATTGGCTTTCGGTCGCGCGCAAGATGCTCACGCGCAGCCGCATGTTCGTGACGGAAGCCGGTGGCATCATCTTGGTCTGCACGATCGTGATGTGGTTCGGCCTGACGTTCCCGCGCGCAGCGCAAGTCGAAACCACAGCCGACACCGGTACTTCTAGCGCGGCGGCGCTGGAGGGCAGCTATGCCGGCAGGCTCGGACGCGCCATCGAACCGGTGCTCGAGCCGCTGGGGTTCGATTGGAAAATCGGCATCGGGCTCGTCGGCGCTTTCGCCGCGCGCGAGGTGTTCGTATCCACCATGGGCGTGGTGTATGGACTGGGCGAAGACCAAGACGAACAGTCCATGGGGCTGCAGGGCCACATCCGCGCCGAAATGCGGGCCGATGGCAAGCCTGTGTACACGCCGCTGGTGGGGATTTCCTTGATGGCGTTCTTCGCCCTGGCGTGCCAGTGCATGAGCACCCTGGCCATCGTGCGCCGCGAATCGAATTCCTGGAAGTGGCCGGCTTTCTTGTTCGCCTACACCTTGGTTCTGGCCTGGGGTACGAGCTTCTTCATATACCAAGGCGGCCGCATGCTCGGCTTGGGGTAGTTTCCTGTGGCTAGCACCCAGGTGGCCTCGCCGTCCTGCCTGCCGCGTGGTGCAATGGGGAGCAAGGAGCCAAGAAATCCATGCACCGACCCCACGTGAAGCTACTTGCCGGTCTGTTTGTTTCCACCTGCTGCATTGCAACGGCCCTGGCCGGCGATTGGATGAACCTGGGCGGCAATGCGGAAAGAAACGGCCGCGTCGATGAAATCGGACCGCTTGCGCTGTCGCCGCTGTGGAGCAACACGGCCGACCCTTCCGTGATCGCTTGGCAACCGGTCGTGGCCGGCGGCCGCCTGTTCACCATCCGTGAGTCGGGGTTCCCGCAGAATGGAGGTCCGGCCAACGACGCCTTGGTGTGCTACGACGTAGACACGGGCGCGGAGCTGTGGCGCACGACCTTGCCCTTCAACGGCAATACGGCAAGCCAATGGATCGCTTGGATCGCCGGCGCCAGCCACGGACGCGTGTTCGCCTCGCGCAGCGAGAATCTCAAGCCCAACCCGATCCATGCCTACGACGCCGCGACAGGTGCTCCGCTGTGGACCTCGCAGGCCGTCCAAACGGCGTTTGCCTACGACGGTACCGTGTTCACGAACAACGGCGACTTGGTCCACGCCGACTTCACCAATGTTTGGCGCATCGACGGCGCCACCGGCGCGACGCTGTGGCATCACGTGCGTCAACGTTCCGTGAGCGGCAATTGCGGCGTGGCGATCAGCACTTCGGCCGTTTACGCAGACCTCGTTCTGCCTGGGGGCCATGCGCTACAAAAACTCGACTTGACTTCGGGTGCGCTCCTAGCCACCAGTCCCTTGATGCCGGGCTTCACGGAGCAGAATACGCCCTTCCTTTCGCCGGATGGCCAAACGGTGTATTTCTCGCGCACTCAAAACAACGCGCAGGTCGATTTCCTGTACGCGTTCGCAGATATCGGCATGGCGCTAACCCTCAAGTGGAGCCGGCCGGTACGCTGGACGACCTCCCACGAGCACGGCATGGGACTGGACGGTTCGATCTACACGTTTCTGCCGAACAGTGAGTTCGTGCGCCTGCATCCGGATACCGGCAATGTGCTGAATTCCGCCGGAATCCTGCCCTTCACGAACTCCGGCAACCTCAGCCCCAAGACCGCGGTCGACTCCCAGGGCCGAGTGTACCTCTCCAACGGCTGGGCTTCTTCGCCGCTTGGCAATGGCCGGCTGTGGGCCTTCTCCGCGGACCTCGCCACGACGCACTTCACGCTGTCGTTCCAACGCCAAAACCAGGGTGGACCGGCACTCGCCGCAGGCGGCACGCTGATCATGTGCGATCTGAACGGCGTCTTCGCTTGGCGCGACGTGGCATCGATCTACTGCAGCTCGAAACCCAATTCGCTGGGCTGCCTGCCGGCGATCGCCTTCTCGGGCGCTCCGAGTTTCACCAGCCCATCCCCGTTCACGATCGGAGCCTCGCAGGTGCTCAACAACACGGTCGGGATCTTCTTCTACAGCACCAACGGAACCACTTCCGTGCCATTCCAGGGCGGCGAGTTGTGCGCCAAGCCGCCGCTCGTGCGCACCCCCGTGCTAAGCACCGCCGGCAATCCTCCACCCAGCGATTGCTCCGGGATCATGGCGATCGATTTCAACGCGCTCATCCGAAGCGGAATCAACCCGGCGCTGGCACCCGGCGTGCAAGTCAACGTGCAAGGTTGGTCGCGCGATCCCGCGGACCTGTTCACCACCAGCCTTTCCAACGCGCTGCAATTCGTGATTGCCCCGTAGCACCTCGAGGTTTCGTCGGCGTGGCCTTGCCATCGGCCACGCAATCG
>JAKFYL010000356.1 GCA_021730845.1 Planctomycetota bacterium
GGCGTCGCCGGGCCGCTGGGCGCGCTGCACCTGCCGCGCATGTGGCTGAAGATCAGCCTCGAAGCGACCGGCAAGCTGGCGGCGGGCTACCCCGGCCTGGGCGGCGGCTACGACCAGATGACCTGCGACCAGCTGGGCCTCGACGGCCCCGCCGTCATCGCCTTCATCAAGGGCAGCAAGCCCACCTACCCGCAGTTCGAGGCGTGGGTGCGCCAGCACGGCAAGAAGCTCACGAACGCCGTCACGTAGGGCAACTCGGTATGCACGGTCGTCGTTGCGACACCACCATGCCGCAGACGATCATGGACAGCAGCGTGATCAAGGCCAAGGCGGCGGTCACGAAAATGCTCGCCGTGGCCGTGGCCGAGCCGGGCACGAGGCCGAGCAGGTTCATGAACAGGATGAAAAAAAACACACACAGGAACCAGGGCAAGAACTGCGTGCCGTGGTGCTGGCCCATCTTGGGGATGACCATCTCGTCGCGCACCCAGAGCGCAAAGCCCGCCAGGCGCCGCGTGAGCCAATCGCCACCGCCACCGCGAATGTGAGCGGCCACACCCGAAAAGGCAATCAGCACGAGCAGCACGGCAGCGATCTGGAAAATCTGCAAGTTCGAGGCCACCAGCTGCACCCCCTCGTGCGACGGATCGCCATCGAACATCGCCGGCAGGAAATTCGCCGGCACGCTGACGAGCGGCGTGGTTGCGTGGTGCCCCCCTGCGCTCGCGCCATGATCAGCTTCGGGAGCGTGTTCCGGGACGACCAACTTGGCCGGCACGATGTGCATGTACAGCGTTTGGAACGCCGTCGAATTGGTCCCCGAGTGGTGCTCCGAATAGCGCATCGAAAGCGCCACGGCGGCAATCACGACCAGCAAACACAAGATGGCGCGCATGCTCTTGCTAGCTCGCTTGCGCCCATTGCGGGCGACGGTCCACCCGCAGGGCATCCCCGCAGGCAAGAGGTGAAAGACTTGCTACTGCCGTAGCGAATCCAATCAGCGCCGCGCGCCAATCGACCCCAGCGACCAAGCTGGGCGCAATACGTACGACCAGCGCGCATCCTAGGAGGCACGCCAGTTTGATTCCGAACACTTGGACCTGAGCCATGAGCACCGCGGAAGGACGGGTGGTCATCACGCGGCCCACCCACATGGCTCCCCCCAGCGCGAGCGCGGCGCCCAACACAAAGCCCATGGCCGCTCCCAGTGCCAGCGGCCGGGAGGCTAGGAATCCCAGCGCCACGAGGGCGGCAAGGCCTAGCGCGAGCACGATCAAGGTTCGTCTTCGGATCAAGGGAGGGGGGCTACTTGGAGTTGCGTGAGGCGGGCTTGACCGGGGGTACGTGGCGCAGGAGGGAGTAGGTTGCGGCAAAAAATCCCAGTGCGACACCCGCGACCAAACACCAAGGCGACCAGCCCAGCCAGCCATCCAGGAGGTAGCCAGCGAAGGCGAACACACACAGGACGGCCGCGTACTGAACGCCCAGCACGCTGTGGTTGGCTAGGCGATGGTCGGGGCGGTGTTTGTCAGGTTCGCTCGCGGAGGGGTTGCTAGGGAGGGTCGTGGTAGGAAGCCGAATGGAAACTGAGAACGAGTTGTCGGGGCAAGCAGTGTAGGGTTCGCCGCGCACCGGTCAACCGCGAGGCGGAAAGCGGTCTGGCTGGCGCCGAATCGGGCCGCCGCGGTCGGCCTTTCGCCAGGCTCGCCCCCGGGAATGCCCGCTGCTATCCTCCGCGCCCCTCGGCGTGGCCAAGGCCCCAGGCCCGTTGGGCTCGAGGCCCCCCGCCATTACGATCCACTCCAATAACAACACCATGGCCCTGGAACGCACCCTAGTCCTTTTCAAACCCGATGCCCTGCAGCGAGGGCTCGTCGGGCGCATCTTGACCCGCTTCGAGGAAAAAGGCCTGCGGCTGATCGGACTCAAGCTGCGCCAATTTTCGCGCGCCCAGATCGAGCGCCACTACGAGGTGCACAAGGAGCGTCCGTTCTACCCCAAACTGGTGCAGTTCATGACTTCCGCGCCGGTGGTGGCCCTGGCTTTGGAAGGCAAGGACGCGATCGAAGTCACGCGCACGCTCATGGGCGCGACCAACAGCCGCAAGGCTTTGCCCGGAACGATCCGCGGCGACCTAGGCATGAGCTTTTCGAACAATCTGGTCCACGGTTCGGACGGACCCGAAGCCGCGCAGCGCGAACTGGCACTGTTCTTCCCCGAGCCGGGCGAACTGGTGCAGTGGACGCCCTGCAACCTGGAATGGCTGTACTCGGTGGCCGAGGAACTAGCCTAGAGTCAGGCGCGGTGTGAGACTCACCATCGCGCAGATCGCCCAGCTCGTGGGCGAAATCGCGCCGGTGTGCGTCCCCTCGCGCGTAGAGCGCGTCCAGGCCGAGCCGCCGCGCGAAATCGCGCTGCAGCTGGAGTTCCTCTCGCCGGTGCTCGGCAGCAGGCACGGAGAGTTGGTGCTGTGCGCCGACGGCGCGCTGCCGCGTGTGTGGCTGACGCTGCGCACAGGGCCGCGCCGCGACGGTCCGATCGGCCCCTTTTTTCAGCAAGTGCTGCGCGAACTCGAGGGCGCGCAGCTCGAGCGCCTCGAAGCCATGCCCCAAGAACGCGTGGTCACGGCCCATTTTGCAGGCACATCAAGCGGCGAACCGCGGAGCCTGCGCCTGGAACTCTTCACGCCCCACGCGACGCTGGTTTTGCTCGGGCGCGCCGAACGCATCTTGGCCGTGCTCGACGAGCCCACGGGCGAGCCGGACTCGGCCCGAACGCCTAGCCAAGCGCGCCTAGCCGTGGGCGCCACGTGGCAAGCTCCCGCGCGCGGCCAATGGCAAGGCGCGGACAGCGCACCAAGCTTGCAAGAACTGGCGCGCCAGGCCTTGGGCGCGACCAGCGAACCACCTGTCGGCGCCGCGGCGCAGCTACCGCTCTCGCACTACGTCGCAAGCGTCCTGGGCGAAGCCGCCCGGCAAGCCCAGCGCGCGCGCGACGCGGCCGATTTGTCACGGCGCCTTTCCCGCCGCGCCGAGCGCGCGCGCTCGTTGGTGCGCGGTTTGGAACAAAGAAAAGACGCCAGCGGCGGCGCCGCGCGCGTGCGCGAGGACGGCGAGATCTTGCTGGCGCACTTGCACTTGGTGCAGCGCGGCCAAACCCAAGTGGAGCTGCCGGATCCGTTTTCCGATTCGCTCACGGCCGTGCGCCAGATCGAACTCGACGCGCGCCTTTCGCCCAAGGCCAACGCGCAGCGCTGCTTCGAGCGCTACAAGAAGCTCGAACGCGCGGCGGCGCACGTGGACGCCGAACTCGCCAAGGCGCGCCAGGCCGCCGAAATTTCCGAGCGACTCCTAGCGCTGCTCGCCGAGCCTGCCAGCGATCCGCGGGCCATCGAAGCCCAGGCTATGCAGGCGGGGCTACTCGAGGAGCGGCCCGCGCACTTTGCGCGCGAGCGCGCCGCCAAGGACGGTCCCAAGGCCGCGCGCCTTCCCTATCGCGTATTTCGTGCGACGCGCGGATCGGAGATCTGGGTCGGGCGCAGCGCCGCCGATAACGACCAGCTCACGCTCAAACTCGCGCGCGGCAACGATCTGTGGCTGCACACGGCCGACGCGCCCGGCAGCCACGTGGTGCTGCGCTTGGGCAAGGCCGCCGAACCCGATCCCGAGGAGGTGCTCGATGCGGCGCACCTGGCGGTGCACTTTTCGCCCCTGCGCGGCGCGAGCAAGGCGCGCGTGCACGTGGCGCGGCGCAAGCAGGTGCACAAACCGCGCGGCGCCAAGCCCGGCCTGGTGGCGCTTTCGGGCGGCAAGGAACTGAGCCTGCGCCTGGAGGCCGGCCGCCTGGAGCGCCTGTTGAAGGGCGATGGAACCGAGGGCGAACGCTAGCGGCCGGCCTTGGGAGAGCCCCTTGTCAACCCGCGGGCCTTGGAGGACTACCAGGCGTGCTAGTCTCTTGTTCCTTTTTTCACAAGCCTTGGCGCCGCCGGCATTCGCCGCGCTCTAGCCTGCCCTGATCCATGAATCGTCGCCGATCCCGCCCGCTAGCCCGCTGGACTCTCCTGTGCTCGCTTGCCCTTTGGAGCTGCAGCTCCAGTCCCGAAGGGCCCGACCCCGAGCAACAGCTCAAGTTGCACCGCGAGTTTGCGCTGCGCTACTTCGACCAAGGCGACTTGGTGCGCGCCCAGCACCAAGCCGAGCGCGGGCTAGAGCTCGATCACAAGGACCCCACGCTGCTCTTGATGACCGGTTGGATCCGGCAGCGCCGCGGCAGCGCCCAGGATATTTTCGTGGCCGAAAAGATCTTCCGCGATCTGGCTCCGCGCAACGACTACCGTTCGAGTTTGGGACTGGCCGAGGCCCTGGAGCGCAAGGGCGTCTTGTTCGACGAAGCGAGTTTGGCCGTGGCCAATGGCAAGCGCGAACCCGACCAAGGCAAGCCGCGCGCCGAGCGCGTCAAGGAACTGGCCGAGGAAGCCCGCAGCGCTTGGCGCGATTCGATCGCCAATTACAACCTGGTGCTCCAACTCAAACCCGGCGAGTTCCAAGCCATCAACGGCTTGCAGCGCGTGCATGCCCTGCGCGGTGAGTACGAAACCAGCTTGAACTGGGCCAATCAATTGCTCAGCGCCAGCAGCGCGGAGATCGATTTCTGGCGCCAACAGCTCGAGCGCCCCGACCTTTCCGCCGACGAAGAAAACCGTTTGCGCGGCTTGATGCATTCCAGCTCCAAGCTGCTGTACGAGACGCACATGACGGCTTCCACGCTGCTGGTCAATCTGGACCGCAAGGAAAAGGCCCTCGAGCACCTGGACCTGGCGCAAGTCGCGGCCAACGAATCGCCCGAGGTGTACGCGCGCCGCGGGCAACTGCTCGTGGACCTGGAGCGCTACGACGAGGCGCTGGTGGACTTGCGCAATTTCGTGCGCACCTCATCCGCCGAATTCGAGCATCCCGACATTCGCAAGGCCTGGTCGCTGATCGAGAGCTGCGAGCGCGAGCTGGCATTCGCGGCCCGGGTGCAACCCGCCAGCAGCGCGGTGCCTCCAGAAAACTAACGGCGCGGCCCCAAAAAGCTGGACCGCGCCGCGTGCTGCGCGCTATTGGTGGGCGACCAGCGAGCTAGATCTTGCGCAGCTCCGGTGCGGGCGGCTGGGCCTTTTCGTCCTCGGACTGCGGGTGATCTTGCGGCGTGTAGGTGCGCGTGCGCGGTTGCCCGAAATGGTCCAGGAACTCGACTTGGATCTGCCCCCCCCTGGCGCGCGCCGCCAAGCTCTCGCTGATGTCGCTCGCGCTTTCGATCGTCCGTCCGTTGATCTTGGTGAGCAAGTGCCCGCGTTGCAGCGCAAGCGCCGCGGCAATCGTCCCTGGTTCTACGCGCTCGATCACGAGGCCCGACTTGGCCGGGCTGGCGTCGGAACTTTCCAGCGGGCGCACGAGCACGCCCAAGACATCCGTGCGCTGGACGTGGACCGTGTCCTTGGATCCAGGCCTGGGAACGGTTTGACCGAACGGTTGCCACTGGAACCCCTGCATACCTGGACGAAATCCGAATACGCTTCCATCCAGACCTTGGGGAAATTCCATGCCCAGTCCAAAGCCCGGGATCGACTGGCCTTGGGCCGAGCCGCGACCTAGGTCCTCGGCGAGCTCGGGGTGGGCTTCGAGCAATTCCTCGATCGAATCGGCGCTGTACTCATCGGTCTTGGTTTGGCCGTCTTCCTCGCGCTCGATCTTGACGGTCACACCGTCTGGACCACTTTGTAGCTGCAAGCTCTTGGAACGGCTGCTCGAACCGGAACTGGGCGCGCCCGTGCTGGGAGGCACGGGAGTTAGAGGAAAACCTCCAAACGGCGTCTGCTGCTGGAACATGCCGCGCTGCCCCCCGAAAGGCTCGAGGAAGAACTGACCTTGCATGCCGGGCCAGTTTCCAAAGGCAGCGAACGGATCCTTCGAAGCGCCGAGCGCCAAGCGCGCGGTCCAAGCAAGCTCCAAGTTGCTCTCATCCTTGGCCCAGTCTTCCAGGGTGGTCCGCAGAGCCTGGTCCATTCGGATGCGCGCGGCGGCCTCGCGGAAAGCGCTTTCGCGCAGGTCGAGGTCGCGCTCGGTGAGCCGAGACTTCCAGGATTCGAGTGCTTGGGCGTCGCTGGTCGGATCCTGGGCGGCCAGGCGCTGCAGGGTCTGCGGCACGGGTGCGGAAAAGCTCAAACACGCTAGGGCAAACAGGGTAGGTGCGTTCATGGTTCTGGATATCCTCCAGCGCACCATACGCGCGGGCGGGCCTAGGTGTGAGCGCTAGCGCAATCCGTCGCCGGCCAATCGATTGCCCGAGCGCTCGGCATTGGGAACGAGCCAAGGGCCTACGACATCGAGCCGATTGCCCCCCAGATCACGGGCCTGGGCCCCAAAACGCTGATCGTCCGCGCTCAGGCGGCGCAAGCCTCCTTCAGCAACTGGAACAACCAGGGATTCTCGCGCCGATGACGCCAAGGGCAACTGTACGGACGGCTCGATTGGCATGGCCGCCGGCTGGGAAACCGTGGACCCGGCCAGCGCCGGACCAGACGGCCCCCTGGGAGTCTGGACAGCAGGCGTCACCAGCGAGGGCGCGCCCGAGTTCCAAGTAATCCAAGTACCCGCGCACAAAAGCAGCGACGCGGCCAGCGCCGCCAGGCTCTGGCGCATGCGGCGACCGGACCCACCCGATTGGACCGGTTGACTCGCAAGCGCCGCGGCCGGGGCGACTGCCGGAGCCATTAACAGTCCCTCCGACTGGAGCTGGGCGCGCACGGAGCTCCACACGTCGATGCGCGGAGCCGGCGAACGCCACTCGAGTTCCAGCAGCGCGGTGCGCGCAGCGGTCAAGCGTTCGAGCTCGGCCGCACAAGCTTCGCACCGCGCCAGGTGCTCGAGGACCAAGCCACCCTGGTCCGAGTCCTCGAGATCCCCGCCGACCTGCAAGCCGAGCAGAGGCTGAACATCACCGCAGGCAAGCAAGTTCATGGGCTGCATGGAGGTTGTACGCCTCCTTGTACGTCGCGCGGGGCCGAGATGTTGGCGCGCTGGCGGCGTTCCCATTCCTCTTGGAAAAGTTTGCGCCCGCGGTGCAGGCGCCAGCGTACGGTGACATGCGTAGCGCCCACTATCGGAGCGATGGTCTGGCAGGCTAGGCCCTCGAGCTCGCGCAGAACGAGCACGGAGGAAAAATGCGGCGCCAGCGCGTCCAGGCAAGCGTGGACCTCGCGCGCGGTCTCGTCGGCCTCCAGGCGTCGCTCGGGCGCCTGCTCGCGGGTTTCCACCGCATCGAGAGCGGTTTCAGCCTCGGGTTCCTCGCCGCCGCTCCAACCGCTGGCGAGCGGCCGACGGCGGCGCAGATGGTCGATGGCCAAGTTGGTCGCGATGCGCGTCAACCAGGTGCCGAAGGGATGCTGGAAATCAAAGCTGGAGAGGCTGCGGAACACGCGCAGGAAAGCCTCCTGGACCAGGTCTTGGGCGTCCTCGTCGCTGCGCACCAAGTTGCGCAGCATTCGAAACAGGCGCGCCTGATGGCAGCGCACGAGCTCCTCGAACGCGTGCTCCTCGCCCGCCAAGGCCGCGCGCACCCGGTCGTGGTCGGACTGATCTTCCCGCGCCGTTTCGATCGCGCGCTGGCCCGCGGCGGTGTGCCCGGCGCCCGCCGTGCTCGCCGCGGCGTGTTTCGGTCCGCCAATACCGCCGCGAGGCTCCATGGATGGGCTCGGGCTGCTGGCTTTCATGGCTGAAATCGTAGCGCGTTGCTTGGGGGGATGCGCCGGGGCTAGCTAAGGGTTTACTCGGCAGCACCTGGCCCTTGGTACTAGGCCTGGCTCGGGGCCTTGCCAATACCAAAGCCGCGAGCAGCCCCGCTAGAGCCGCTACGACGGGCTCCGGGGCATGTTGGCGAAAAGTCGGCGGATCTTATAGGGCGCAGCATTTTCCAGGCCGCCAGGAGTTCCCGGCCCCTTTTTCGCGGGGGAGGAAAACTTGGCCGCGCCTTTTCAGGATTGGGACCTTGTCCACTGCCAGGATCGCGCGCGGATCCTATTTTGGCCTCAGCTCGGACTTTGCAAGGTCGAGAACTAAGGCGCGACAGACAGTCGCAAGATCCTTTTTGGACACAACTGGGGGCGCAGCCTTCGCGCCCCAATGAGCCATGCAAATCCGCAACGATCCCGCAGTCACCTCCGACATCCAAATGGCCGCCCGTTCGGCGCGTGTGCGGCCGGCTCCTAACTCCCAGGCCGCAGCCGACCTGGCTAGCCAAGTGGCGGCCAGCGACGTGCCGCCGGCCGAGCCCGAGCGCGTTACGCCGGAAACTCGCGCCCGCAACGCCATGTCGAACATGCAT
>JAKFYL010000360.1 GCA_021730845.1 Planctomycetota bacterium
AAGCAGGTACTCGTTCCGGAAATGAATTTGGGACAGATGGTGCGCGTGCTGCGCAGCGAGTATCCCGAGTGCAGGTTCATCTCCTATCCAAAGGTGCAGGGCATGCCGTTCCGCACCAGTGAATTGACGGGCAAGATCACCGAACTCCTGAAGACCTAGAGCAACCATCCCATGGCTGAAACACAGACTCTGACGAAGAAGGATTTCAAGAGCGACCAAGAGGTCCGTTGGTGCCCGGGGTGCGGGGATTACGCCATCCTCAATTGCATGCAAGGCGTCGTGGCGAGCTTGGGCATTCCCCGCCACCAATTCGTGTTCGTGAGCGGCATCGGCTGTTCGAGCCGCTTCCCGTATTACATGAACACGTACGGCTTCCACACGATTCACGGGCGCGCTCCGGCATTTGCGACTGGGATCAAGATCGCCAATCCTGAGCTTTCCGTGTGGCTTGCCACGGGCGACGGCGACGGCCTCTCCATCGGCGGCAATCACCTGGCGCACATCTTGCGGCGCAACGTGGACGTCAAGATCTTGTTGTTCAACAACGAGATCTACGGCCTCACCAAAGGCCAGTATTCTCCAACCTCGCCGATTGGACAGCGGACCAAGACCTCGCCGATGGGCTCCGTTGACCGCCCTTTCAATCCGATCAGCTTCGCGTTGGGCTGCGGCGCCACCTTTGTTGCGCGCACACTCGATACGAATCAAAAACACATGGAACAGGTGTTTCTCGCCGCGGCGGCTCACAAAGGGGCGGCCTTCATCGAGATCTACCAGAACTGCGTCATCTTCAACGACGGGTGCTTCGACGACGTTACCAGCAAGGAAGTGCGCGATTCGCGCCTGATCGACTTGTGCCCGACCAAGGCCATGGTGTACGGCGAAACCAAGGACAAGGGATTGCGCCTGAAGGGTTTCGATATCGAAATCTGCAAGCCGGATGAGGCCGACGTGTGGAAGGCGGACACGACCTCCTCGGGACCGGCATTCGTACTTTCGCAGCTAGATGCCGATCCCAGCAAGCCGCGGCCCATCGGGATCTTCCGCGACGTGCAAGCGCCTGTGTTCGATTCCGACATCAACCAGCAAGTGGCCAAGGCCATCGAGACCAAAGGCAAGGGCGAGCTCAAGAAGCTGATCTACTCCGGCGACCAATGGACCGTCTAGCGGCCTAGCGAAAACGGCCCATTGGGGACCGCTCTGCGATTCTTTCCCCTTGAAGGGACGGCTGGTGGGATGCAGCATGAGTGCCGGGCTGCTCGCTTCCGATACAGCCGCCTCCCGTACTTCCGGAAAGTCATGAACAAACTACCGAAAATCGTCCTGGCGTCCCTTGCCGCGTTGGGCGCCTGCCAAGCGCCAGCCAAGTCCCCGAACACCGGACCCGATGTCACGACCAAAGGCACGATCCCAGCCGGCGTGCTCAACGCCGCCTTGCCCTCGGATCAGCAAGTGGTCAAAGGCGTGGTCGTCGACTTGGAGGTGCTTGCCAAGGGCAGCGGCTGCAAAGTACTGATGGAAGCCGATGGGGGAACGATCGAAGTGTTGACGTTCGACTTGCAGGCCCAGGGAGTTTTGCAGACCGCGTTGCTCAAGGGCGTACCCGTACTGGTCCACTACCGCAAGCGCGGAACCGACGGTCGAGAGTTGACGCGCGTCAAGCTGAATTCGAAGGACATTTTCTTCCGCAAGTAAGTCGAGTCAGTCCGCCGGCTTCACGCCGGGAACTCGCAAGCCTGCCAATCCCCCTGCCATTCCCCGGCCATTCCCATGGGAGAGCGCTTCACGGCCAGCCGAATCACAGCCGGAAACTGGCTATTCCGAACAGTCATCGAAGTCACCGAGAACTCGGTGATTCGCCGCAAACGCACCTGGTTCAGCGTCAACGAGAGCACGATTCATCTGTCGCGCGTGGCCTCGGTGTCGATTCGCACGGGACCCATTTTTTCAGACGTCCGTATCGAGTCCAGCGGTGGGGGCGAAGACATCGTCAGCCACGGTCACACAAAATCGGACGCCAAGCGCATCAAGGAAATGATCGATCAGTGGCAAACTAGCCACTTGTCCCCGGCGTCACAGCCGGGTGCGCCTGGCGTCAAGCGCGCCTGATTGCAGCGCGCCTGATTGCAGCGCGGCTGATGCGCGCTGACAGGCACCAAGGTCAGGTGGCGAGCTTGGGAATGTCCTTGAGCATCCGCACGCGAACAATCGAAGCTACGTCCAGTTCGAAGTCGCGGTGTTTGACGTCGACGCCGTAGGTCGCGGTTTCCAGAACGTAAGCCTCTGCCGCAGGCGCGGCGTCGAAGGTCATCACGTCGCAGTCGTGCAGCACGGCACTGAAGCCGTTGGTGCTGTCGAAGCGCCCGATCACGAGCTGGCCAGTCTTGGTTTCGATCACCACGTTCATCCCGTGCGGGGCGTCCTGAATGCGCATGGACTGGATTATACAACGTCGCCCCAGCCGCAATAGCGCGGTGCTCGAAATGCGGCGCTAGCCGCCCTAGCGCTGCAGCAGCGAGCGCTGATTTCGGTTGTTCGCAGGCCAAGTGCGCCCGGATGCAAGACCTGGGGGAAAGCGCAAGGAATTTCGTAAGTACAGCGCGCTTTTCGAATCGTCTGCATCCGTCGGCCTTGTTTGGGCGAAAGCCAGGCCGAACGCGCAAGCGAAACAATTTTTTCCCCCAGATCAGGACTCAACCAACATGCAAACCACTCACCTTCTCCTTCTCGCTGGTGTGTGCGCCAGCCCCCTGGCTTGGCGCGCGGACAAGTGCTCGGGCGCTTCGGCCAATACCGTTCTTTCCGAAAAGACCATCGTCGAAACCGCGGTTGCCGCCGGTTCGTTCAAGACCCTCGCCGCCGCCCTGCAGGCAGCCAGCCTGGTCGAGACGCTCTCCGGGCCCGGCCCGTTCACCGTCTTCGCCCCGACCGATGCGGCCTTCGCTGCGCTGCCCAAAGGCACGCTCGACAGCCTGCTCGATCCCAAGAACAAAGCTACTTTGCAGGCCCTCCTTACCTACCACGTGGTTCCCGGCCGCGTCTCGGCAGCCGATGTCGTCAAGCTTTCTGGCGCAATGACTGTCAACGGCCAGCGCGTGAATGTTCGCGTTTCCGACAGCGGTGTGAGCATTGACGGTGCGATGGTCGTGAAGACGGACATTCATTGCTCCAACGGTGTGATTCATGTGCTCGATGCAGTGATTCAGCCGAGCACGAAGAATCTCGTAGCCACGGCCGTCGATGCCGGTAGCTTCAAGACCCTGGCCGCGGCGCTGAAAGCTGCCGAGCTGGTCGAAGCGCTGAGCGGCAAAGGACCGTTCACGGTGTTCGCGCCGACCGATGAGGCCTTCTCGAAACTGCCCGCAGGTACGGTCGAGAATCTGCTCAAGCCCGAAAACAAGGACAAACTTGCCGCCATTCTCTCCTACCACGTGACCCCGGGTCGGGTGTACTCCGATGCCGCCGCTCAGGGCGCCAACGTCAAATCCTTGCAGGGGCAAGAGCTCAAGACTCGTGGCCAAGATGGCAAGGTCATGGTGAACGGCGCACGTGTCGTACAAGCCGACATTGACGCAACCAACGGCGTCATCCATGTGATCGACTCCGTGCTGATCCCGGACTAGTTCCGCGGATGCGGCGTTGAGCAGAGGGAGTGTGGCATGCTGCACTCCCTCTGCTTCTTTAGTTGCGGATCGCAAGTGCAGTTGCGTTGCTGTCGTGCCCACACGCGTTCGGAATGGGGAACGATCATCGTCCAACGAAGCCGAGCTTGACTCACTGGGCAGCGAGAGAGTATTTTTCGTGAATTGCAAGCGATGTGCCCTCGATCCCAAGGTTCACGGCGAGGCTACTTCTCCCAGTCCTAGCGAATCTGCGAATACTCCAGTCGCATGGCTTCCAGTCAGCCTTACACAGACCTCTTGCTCCCTAGCATTGCGCGCGGAGACCCGAGCGCTGTTGAGGCATGCATCGCACGGTACTCACCAATCGTGTGGACCATCGCCAAACGAATGGTCAAGGAACCGTTTGGTTTGGAAGATGTCGTTCAAGAGATCTTCGTGGAGCTGTGGAAGACAGCCCACCGCTTCGATCCAAGCAAGGCCTCTGAAATCACCTATGTGGCCATGATTGCAAGGCGCAAGGTGATCGATCGGTTTCGACGCGAGGCGCGCGCACCAGTTACCGAGAACTACGAGGAGCCGGAGACTCTCGCTGAAGACGAGGCCCTCGAGCAGGTGGACAAGCAGGACGAAGCCAGCTGGGCCATGAGGGCACTCAACACGCTCAAGCCGGATCAGCGACGCTTGATCCTGATGTCGGTGGTCGACGGTCTGACACACCAGGAAATCGCTGCCTCCACCGGGTTGCCATTGGGCACGATCAAAAGCCACATACGGCGCGGATTGGATCGTGCCGCAACCATCCTGCGCGGATCGAAGGAGGAGTCATGAACTCCTCTCATTTCGCCGGTTGGGACGCTCGCACCCTGGCACTTGCCATCGACGAGGTAACCCAGGGCCTACCACATCAAGAACAGGCACAACTGAGAGAGAAAGTCGACGCCAAGGATCTGGAAGCCCTGGAACTCGCGCTGGCCGAGATTCATCTGGCGTCCTTGGAAACCATTGAAGCACCTCCGGTAGAGCTCTTGGCGCGCCTGCGCACACGAGCCGGGAATCATCTCGGGCATGCGATTGTTGCTGACGCCCCGAGGCGGGCGGCGCAGCGACAATCCGTGAAATGGAGTCTGCGGGAACTGACGGGCTGGTTGGTGGCTGCCGGACTCATCCTGGCTTTCGCCGTTCGCCAATTCGCTTCGCAGCGCCAGGATTCGGCCTCGGCGCGCGCGAGCATGCTGGCGAACGAGGCTGGGAGCGTCGTAGCGGATTGGAGCGCCGGCCCGGATCCTTTGGGCGCCAACCTCGGTGGGAATGTTGTCTGGAGCACGTCCAAGCAAGAAGGCTACATGCGCTTCCGGTCCTTACCGGCCAACGACCCCAAGCGCAATCAGTACCAATTGTGGATCTTCGATTCAGCGCGCGAAGATTGGGAATCCCAGCCCGTAGACGGTGGGGTCTTCGACGTAGGTCCGGGCGAAGAAGTCGTGGTTGCCATTTCCCCGAAACTGGAGGTTCGCAAGCCGGCCATGTTTGCCATCACCTTGGAACGTCCAGGCGGAGTGGTCGTGTCCAAGAGGGATCATCTCGTGGCCTTGGCCAAGCTCTAGCAGTCCGTGGTGAAAGTAGCTACTTCGGCTTTGCGCGCGATCACCCTGCGGCGTCGCGCTCGTCGGGTCGTGCTCAGCGGCCAGGAGGGCCGCTTCCGCCGCCCCGGTGTCGCGCTTCTTGTAGGGCGAACGCGCGCTTCGCCTCGCTGCGCGACTTTCACCACGGACTGCTAGAATGGGGGCTGGATTGGTTGCCTCAAAGCGCCCTTCCCTGCGGGTCAGAGCCGCGAGGCGTCGTTGGCTAGGCGCAGGGTTTGATCCGCGGAAGCGCCGAGTGCATCGGCGCCCGACTTGCGCCACAGGTCGGATCGGCCGGCATAAGCCCGGCCGCCGACTATCACGTACTGGCTGGGGCGCTGCGCGCGAATGGCTTCTATCGTACGCTCGACCGTGAGCCGTTGCTCCGGCAGGGTCGCCCCGATGGCCACTACCGTTGGTTGCAGCCGCTCCACTGCGGCCACGATCGACTCGATCGGAACGTCGGATCCGAGGAAAATCGCTCTCCACCCGTCCAATCGGAAGCGAATCGACACCATTTGAGCTCCAACATCGTGGGCATCGCCAGCGACGGAGGCGACGACTACCGTGTGCGCCTTGCTCGGCACATCCGGGGCCCGTTCGGACAAAAGTGTCAGAAGCTTGCGCACCGCATGCGTCGTGAAGTGTTCTTCGTCGACGCCTACTTGGCCGCTGTGCCATAGGCGCCCCATTTCGGTTTGCGCGTATGCGATCACGTTGTCGATGGCATCGAAGGCCGTGATTCGTTTGCTGTCCACAGCCGCTAGAACCAGATTTGTGCTCGAGCGCTCATCCCCTGACCGAAGCAGGGTCAAGTACTCGCGTGCCAACGCGCTTGGAGGATTGGATTCCGGCGCCGCAGCGGCTTGCGTATTCCCGTTGAGCGCCGAATGGGCGTGCACGAAGTACTCTGCGATCACCGGCTGCGACGTGGGAGGCAACGAGTCCTTCAGGACTTCTTCGAGGCGCGTCAGGGCATTGGCCAGCGTGTCAACCGGAGCGGAGCGACTCTCGAAGGCCGTGCGAGACCACAGTACGTCTTGCGCGAACAATTCGGGCCCTTGGTCTTCGACTGCAGCCGCCAGGGCCTGGAGACGGCCATGCATGTGCTGACGCCAAACTTCGAAACCCGCTAAGGAGGAGGCCGCCGAGTCGGTCTCGAGCAGGCGCGCGGTGGCTAGTCCCGCGAAGGCCTGGGAACCACTGCGAAGCACGGTTGCCGTGAACGAATGGGTACTCATCGTGTCTGGCTGTCGAGCGGCCCATGAAACTAACCCATGGCATGGTTCTTGGCACGCTTTGGTAGGAAGCGGACAAGATGATGCATCCAGAACCATTGGCCCAGCGAATACCTAAGGAAAATGTCCTGGTCCCTGTTCGTCTGCGCCGTGGGCGCCCTTTTCCTTGCCATGCTGGGCGCCTGGTGCTGGCAGCGAAGCTCCCGTAACGCCGCAATCGTCGATTTGATCTGGACTCTGGGCGTCGGTGGCTTGGCCGTTTTCTACGCGGTTCAATCAGACGGCTGGAGCGGGCGGCGCTGGCTCGTTGCGGTGCTCGCCGGGACTTGGGCTTTGCGGCTCGGTTTGCACTTGGCACGCCGTCTGCGCGCCGAGCCGGAGGATGGGCGCTACGCCCGCATGCGCGTCGAGTTGGGCTCCAAGTTCGATGGATGGATCCTCGTCGTCTTCTTGGCCCAAGCCGCGCTGGCCACGGTTCTGTCGACGGCCATGCTGATCCCATGCCTGGCCCAAGAGCAAGGATTCGGAGTGCGCGATGGACTCGCCGTGCTCTTGTGGGCGGGTGCCCTGGGCGGTGAATCGCTGGCGGACGCCCAACTTCGAATTTGGCGTCGCGCGCCCGAAAACAAGGGTCGTACCTGCCGCTTTGGATTGTGGCGCTACTCACGCCATCCGAATTATTTTTTCGAGTGGCTCCACTGGTTGTCCTATCCGATCCTTGCGATCGGTTTGACCTACGGCTGGGCTGCCTGGTTTGCACCGGCCTTGATGCTATGGTTGGTGCTGAAGGTCACCGGTATTCCGATCACCGAGCGCCACGCGCTCGCCAGCCGAGGTGAGGACTACCGGGAATACCAACGAACCACGAACGCCTTCGTGCCTGGTCCAATCAAGCTGCTTCCGGACAATCTCACCACTCCAGCACGATGAACTCTGCAATTCGCTTGGCCGAGCGCGGGCTTGTTCCCAATCTCTTACTGCGTGGCGGCATCCGCTCGCTCTTGCGAGCAAGGCTCCGGGAGCAAAAGCGCACCTATGGTCCCGATCCTGAAGGCGCGTTGCGCGCCTGGCTAAACAACATGCGGCAGGCTCCCGTGGCGCTGGTTCCCGAGCAGGCCAACCGACAGCACTACGAAGTTCCTGCGGCTTTTTTCCAACTGGTCTTGGGCCGCCAGCTCAAGTACAGCAGCGCCTTCTATCCGGATGCCAATGCAACTCTCGACGAAGCCGAGGAGTGCATGCTGGCGCTGACTGCCAAGCGCGCACAATTGCTCGACGGCCAAGACGTGCTCGAACTGGGATGCGGGTGGGGCTCCTTGACGCTGTGGATGGCGCGCAACTTTCCACGCAGCCGCATTTTGGCGGTCTCGAACTCCGCCTCCCAGCGCGAGTTCATCCTGGCCATGGCCGCCGAGCAGGGTACGCCCAACGTTCGGATCGTAACCGCGGACATGAACGTCTTCACGACCGAGCAAACCTTCGACCGCGTGGTCTCGGTCGAAATGTTCGAACACATGCGCAATTGGGAAGCCTTGCTCGGCCGCGTGTTCTCATGGGTGCGAAGCGACGGGCGACTGTTCCTGCACGTGTTTTCGCACAAGCGCTACGCCTACGCGTTCGAGGATCGCGACGATTCCGACTGGATGAGCCGCCATTTCTTCAGTGGAGGCATGATGCCGAGCCATGAAATGCCGCTACGCCTGGTGACGCCATTCGTACCCAGTGAGTCGTGGTTCGTGCCGGGAACTCACTATTCGCGAACCGCCGAGGACTGGCTTGCCAACTTGGAGCTCCAGCGGGCCGAAGTTCTCGGGCTGTTCCAAAGAACCTACGGCCCCGACAA
>JAKFYL010000336.1 GCA_021730845.1 Planctomycetota bacterium
GGACGTGCTGTTGCGCGCGCTGTGGCGCTGTCGAGCCATGCCCTGGTTCTTCGTTGCCGCAGGAATTCGGCAGCGTCTTGGGTGGCTGCATCGCATCGAGTTATCCGGCCTCGATCGTCGCCGCTTCAAGCTGTTCAAGCACTGCGATGCGCGCGTGTTGCTCGCCGCGGCGGACTTGTGCGTGCTGCCGACGTGGCGCGACACCTGCGGGCTCGTCGTGCTCGAGTCACTGGCCAGCGGCACGCCGGTACTGGTCACTTCGCAAGCGGGTGCCTCGCAATCCGTTTCGGATACCCGCGCTGGAGAAGTGCTGTCTTCGCCCGCGGACGAGGACGCCTTGACCCACGCGCTGGCGCGCTGGTTGGTGCGCGCGCGGGAACCGGGGTTCGATCGCAACGTCGTGCGCGCCTGCGCCCTGCAGCGCGCCAAGACTCCTTGGCTCGAGAGACTGGGCCAAGAGATCGAGCGATTGGCGCAAGAAACCTAGGCCAATACGAGCGCTCCAGGCATGCCGCCAGAATCCGAATTGCTTGTTCCATCTGCGCTTGGTGCGCCATCACGATCGGCTAAGGTCGTTCCCATGCAGCCGAAAATCAGCCAGACGACATTCCTGCGCGCCTTTCAAACCGGGGACGAGAGTTTCGACGGGACCTTCGTGGGCGCCGTGCGCACGACCGGGATCTATTGCCGGCCGTCCTGCAAGGCGCGCAAACCCAGCCCCAGGAACCTCGAATTCTTCGACTCCGGCGCGCAGGCGGAAAAGCGCGGCTATCGTCCCTGCAAGCGCTGCAAGCCCCGCGAATGGATCGGCGCGGCGCCGGCTTGGCTGCTCGGGCTCGAGCGTGTCTTGCGCGAACAGCCGGAGCGCATCATTTCCAACTCCGAGCTCGGGAGCTTTGGCGTGCATCCGATCACGGCGCGGCGCTGGTTTCGCGCTCAGCGCGGCACAACCTTCCAGGCCTGGCAGCGGGCCATGCGTGTTGGGCGTGGGCTGCGCGCGCTCGCGGATGGGCGTCCGGTCGAGGAAGCGGGTGAAGCTAGCGCGTACCAATCCGCCAGCGGTTTTCGCGCCGCGTTTCGCAAGCTGTTCGGACAGCCAGCCCACGCGAGCCGAGGCCAAGACGTGATTTGGATCCAGCGCCTGGCGAGCCCACTTGGCACATTGATTGCCGGGGCGACGCGCGAAGGTGTTTGCCTGCTCGAGTTCGTCGATCGACGCGCCTTAGCGGCGCAAGTTCGCCGTTTGGAGCGCCACTTCCAGCGGCCGGCCGTGCTCGGTGAAGCGCCCTTGCTCGCACGGTTGGAAGAGCAATTGAAGCAGTATTTCGCGCAACGCCGCACACGCTTCGAGCTGGATTTGGTGGCGCCAGGCACTCCATTCGAAGAGCGCGTGTGGAGCGAACTGCGATCGATCCCGCCTGGCGAAACGCGCAGCTACGACGACTTGGCGCGCAAGTTGGGTAAGTCCGGTGCCGCACGGGCGATCGGCGGAGCAGTCGGCCGCAATCGCTTGGCCATTCTCATTCCTTGCCATCGCGTGGTGCGTTCGGACGGCAGCTTGTGCGGCTATGCCGGTGGTTTGTGGCGCAAACAGCGACTTTTGGAACTGGAGAGCTTGCCGCCAGGGACCGGCGGCTAACATGGTGCCGCGCCATGCCCATCACTCCGGCTACGTGTCCGCTCGACTGCCCTGACGCATGCGGCATGCTCGTCGAAACCGACGAGCGCGGCCGTTTCGTGGAGCTCAAGGGCAACCCCGCTCACGGTTGGTCGCGCGGCACGCTGTGTTCCAAGACCGCCAGTTACGGGGACTTGATCGTCAGCCCCGAACGCTTGCTCCAGCCGCTGGTGCGCGTCTCGGGCAAACAGTCCCCGCTCCGAGCAGCGAGCTGGGAACAAGCCTTCGAGCGCATTGCCGAGCGCGTTCGCCCTCTGGCTCCTGGACGCACGCTGGCGGCCTGGTACGCGGGCAGCATGGGGCTGGTGCAGCGCAACGCGCCGCTGGCGGTCATGAACGCCATCGGGGCCGCCCAAGTCGACGGCGGTCTGTGCGACAACAGTGCTTCCGCCGGCTATGAAAACGTCTTGGGCCGGGTCGTGGGCGCGGACATCGAATCGGCCCACGAAAGCGATTTTCTCCTGGCTTGGGGCTGCGATGTGGTGCGCACCCACCAACATCTGCAACCGGCCATGCAGCAACTGTGCAAGGCATCGCGGCCTGTGGTGGCCATCGATATCTACCGCAGTGACACCTTGCGCGCCGTGGAGCGCTGGGGCGGCCGGGGCCTGGTTCTGCATCCGGGTACCGACGCAGCCTTGGCCCTGGCTTTGGCGCGCCTATGCTTCGAGCGCGGCTGGGCGGATCGCGCCTTCTTGGCGCGCGAGTGCAAGGGCGCCGCGGAATTCGAGCAGCACGTTCGCGCGGGCCACAGCCTGGAATGGGCCGAGAAGATCACCGGCATTGCCGCGCGAGACATCGAGCGATTGGGCGCCGATTTGTTCGCCGCCAAGCAGCCTTTGATCAAGACCGGTGTTGGATTCGCGCGCCGACGCGTCGGAGCGGGCTCCATGCGCGCGGTGTGCTCCTTGGCGGCCGTGCTTGGACGGGTGGACCGGCTGCATTACGAGAGCTTCGATTGCTTCCGGCTCGACCTGTCGGCGGTCGCACGGCCTGACCTGCACCCGCTGGGCGCGCCGCAGGTGATTCGCCACGTCGAATTGGGCCGCGAATTGAACTCCGGGCGATTCCAAGCCGTGTTCGTGTGGGGTCACAATCCCGCGGTCACATGTCCGGATTCGCGCGCGGTGCGCGCTGGGCTCGCGCGCGAGGACGTCTTTACGGTCGTGCACGAACACTTCTTGACCGAATCGGCGCAGCTCGCGGACGTGGTCTTGCCGGCAACCATGTTTCCGGAGCACACCGACGTCTACCGCAGCTACGGCCACAGGCGCATGCATTTCACTCGCGGCGCGGTGGTGGCTCCCGGAAACGGCGCCGGCCCGCGCAGCAATGTGCGCACGTTCGATGGAATCGCGCGCGCTCTCGGCGTGCACGAAAAGGTGGGGTCACTCGACGAAGCAAGCCTGTGCGCGCGGCTCTTGGAGGACAACCGCGAGCGTATCGGGCCGGCGGCGCTGGCAACGCTGCTGCGCGGAGAGCCTGCAAAGATCGAGCCTCCCAAGATCGACGGCTGGGGTACTCCCAGCGGCAAGATCGAGTTGGTCAGCGAGGCCGCTGGCGCAAAGGGGCAGCCGGCCATGGCCACGTACGTCGCCGACGATGCGTGCGGCGAGGGCGACCTTCCGTTTTGGCTCATCTGCGCGCCTTCACGGGCCACGCACAACTCGACCTATTCGCATTCGGCGCGGCATCTGGCGCGCCAGGGTCCGCCGGTGGTGCATTTGGCACGCGAGGACGCGCGACGCCTGGGCTGTGCCGACGGCTGCCAGGTGCGCCTGTCGAACGCTCGCGGTTCCCTGACCATGCCCGCGCGGCTTTCCGACGACTTGAAACCAGGCTTTGCGCGCGTGGACGGATTGCCCCGCGCCGTCGACCTGCCGGAAAAAACTGGCATCAATTCCCTGGTGGCCGGCGCCGTGAGCGATCTGGGGGAGGGGAATATCCTGTACAGCACCAAGATCCGGATCGAACCCCTGGCAGCAGGGTCCTTCTAGGCCCACAATTCCAGGCGGCCCGTCGGGCCGGCGATTCTTTGCTCCATCACCCAAGGTGACTATCTCCGTGTCTTTGCCTCTTCACTCCATAGTCTTGGCCCTCCTGTCCCAGGCGGCGGCGCCCCAAGTCGATTCCCCGACTGGTGTTGCCGACCAAGGAGCGCAGGAAGTCAGCGTCGAAAAGCCCAAGCCCCAGATCGATGACGCGACCAAAGCGCGCTTCGAGCGTGCGCGCGCTTACGCGGCCGGCCAGGGCACTTATGCGCTGTTGATTCAAAAGGCGGGCGAGCCTTTCGTGTCTTGGGCTCCCGAGGGTTCTAGCGTCACCACTGGCTACACGTTGCTGGCGGCGCCCTGTTCCTTCTGGGGGGTAGTCGGACTGCTCGCGGTGCAAGACGGGCTGGCTGAGTCCTTGGACGAGAAGGTCAGCAAGACCATCGTCGAATGGAAGGAGATCGAGCACAAGCAGGACATCACCCTGCGACAGTTGCTGGATTTTTCCAGTGGCATCGAGCCCGTCAAGGCGCCCTTCATGACTGGCAGCGCGGGTGATCGATTCATGCTCGCGGTCAGCCTCAACCTCAAGTCCAAACCCGGCGAGGTCTTTCACTACGGCCCCGGATCCCAGTACGTTTTTGGCGAGTGGATGCGGCGCAAGCTGCTGGGCAAGAACGAGAACGCTTTGCAGTTCTTGAAGCGGCGTGTGTTTTCCAAGATCGGCCTAGATGTAGTCGCTTGGGCGATCGACCGCTCGGAAAATCCGTTCATGGCCTTTGGAACGAACATCAGCGCTCCCGAATGGGCCAAGTTCGGCGAATTGATCAAGAACAAGGGCAAGGTCGGCGAGGATCAATTGATCGACCCCAAACTGGTCGAAGTGTTGTTCCAGCCCAGCAAGGCCAATCCGAACCACTCCTTGGGCTTTTGGACCTGGAGCGGCGTAACGGTCGCGGAGCAGGACCAACTGGGGTTGATGGACCCCAAGTTCCAAGCCAGCGGCGAGCGCGGCATCAAAGCTCTGGCCTGGGTTCCCAAGGACCTCATTTTCGCAGCCGGCCAAGGCCGGCGCCTGTACATCATCCCCTCGGCCGACCTGGTTGTGGTGCGCATGGGCGAATCCAAGACTTGGTCCGACATGGCCTTCTTGAACGCGCTCCTGGTTGACCCGCCCGAAGCCCAGAAGCCTGCCGAAGGCGCTCCCGGAGTCGGGCCGCCGAGCGGCGAAAAACCCCAGCAAGACGGTTAGTTCTGCGCCAAGGGGCAGCGCCGTGGATCTGGGACTCGCCGGAAAGACCGCGTGGATCACGGGCGCTTCCGGCGGCATCGGCCGGGTCATTGCCGAAGCATTCGCGGCGGAAGGGGCCAATCTCGTGCTGCAAGGGCACGGGCGCTTCGAAGAGCTGGCGGCCTTCGCCGGCGGCCAATCTTGGGCGACGCGCTGCCTGTGTCTGCGCGCCGACCTTTCAAGGCCCGAGGAAGTCGAGCGCTGCGCCCGCGCCGGAAGCGAACGCTTTGGCCGTTTGGATGTGTGCGTCGTCGCCGCGGGGCGTTGGCCGCGCGAACCGCGCCTCTTGCACGAAGCGTCTGTGGAACGCATTCGCGCTACGTTGGATGACAATTTGCTCAGCGCTGTCTGGACCGCGCGCGCATTCCTGTCGCAACTTTCGGGCAGCGGTCCACGCGCGGATCAGCACGGCGCGTCGCTGGTGCTGCTTGGATCGACAGCCGGGCGTTTCGGCGAGCGGCACCACACGGACTACGCGCTGGCCAAGGCGGGCTTGCGCGGACTGGTGACCAGCCTCAAGAACGAAATCGTGCTGCTCGATCCGCGCGGCCGCGTCAACCTGGTGGAACCAGGTTGGACCATGACCCGCGTCGTGCGCCCGGAGTTGTCCAGGCCCGGAGTCATCCAGCGCGTAACCGCCAGCATGGCGCTGCGACAACTGGGAGCTGCGAGCGACGTCGCGCGCGCGGTCTTGTTCCTGGCTTCGCCGGTGTGTGCGCGCCACGTCACTGGTGAGTTCCTTTCCGTCGCCGGCGGCATGGAGGGGCGCACGCTGTGGAGTGCAGCGGACATCGACGAGGCGCGCGCGCGCCAGATGCCGGACTCATAGGCTGCGGCGCAGTTGCGGGGCGGTTTGCGCCGGCTCGCAAGCTTGACGCCAACTGGCCAGGCTCTTTTTCGCGCACTCTTGCCAGGTGAAGCGCCGCGCCCGCGCCAACCCGCGGCGGCCCAGGTCGAGGGCGAGTTCGCGATCCTTCAGAACCGTGCGCAAACTCTCGAAGATTTGCTGCACGTCGGTGGGTTCGACGAGCCAGGCGGCGTCGCCCAATACTTCGGGCAACGAGGTCAACGCCGAAGACACGACCGGTGCTCCGCAGGCCATGGCCTCAAGCGGCGGCAAGCCAAAGCCCTCCGAGAGCGACATGAACAAGAAAGCGTCGGCATTGGCATACAGCTGAGGCAGGTCGTCGTCGGGAACCGTCCGGCGCCACTCGACGCGCGCGCGCGCGGGAGAACGCTCCAGGGCGCGCTCGAAATCCTGGTAGCCGTGGCCGGGAGGGCCGGCGACGATCCAACGCTGCGGCAATCCCTCGCGCACCAGGAGTTCGAAGGCTTGCAGCATGCGCACGTGGTTCTTGCGGCCGTCCACGCGCGAAACCGTGAGCACGTAGGGCTCGACGCCTGAGCTCTGCCTGGCGGGTACACCGCTGCGTACCACGTGATCGCAGCCCAGCGGCACTACGACCACGCTCGCCGGATGCGCGCCCAGGGTCAGGACCACCTCCGCACCGACGAACTGGGTGGGGACCAGAATGGTCCGGCAGCGTGCGACCAGCTCTTTGTAGCTGGCGGTCATGTGCTCGGCCGTGCGTTCGTCCAGGTAGCCGGCGCGATCTCCGCCGACGTAGATGCAGTCGAAGATGGCGGCGGTTTGCACGGCCTTGCGCACGGCAAGAGAACTCGGCTGGGTGTGGTGGAAAATCTGCGCGCCACCGACCAGATCGTCGACACCCTTGCCCAGGACGTCCAGCAGTTTGGGCATCCACTTCGAGGGCCAGCGCAGGCGCACGAGCTCGGCAGCGCTGTGCTCCAGCCCAAGCTGCGCAGCCGAATACTTGCGCGCCCCCAGCGTGTAACCGAAGAGTCCCAGATCCTTGCCTAAGTTCCACTGGATCAGGGCGCGCACCAGCTCGCGCGTGTAGCGGCCGATGCCCTCGCGATTGACCAGCGCCGGCCGGTAGTCGATTCCGATTCGCACTGCTTTGCTAGTGTGCCTGGCCGGAAGGCCGCGCGCACGTCACAGCAACACGGCCACCAAACTGGAGAGCGCAAATCCCGAGGCAAACAGCACGGGGCCCAGATACCAGCGGCCGCCCTTCCAAGCCAGACTGACTCCGTGCCTGCTGAGGGCCACCATTGCGCCCAAGGCTACGAACAGCTCGGTCAAGAAGGTCGTCATCCCAGCGCCTTCGATGCCCAGGTGCGGAACGGCCCAGAAATTGGCCACGACGTTTATGGCTAGCCCTCCGGCTGCGATTGCCAGCATGGCGCGTGTGTCGCCAATGGCCACGATACCCGTGAGCAATATCGAGCCCAAGTAGATCGCGATCGTGGCTAGGAGCAGCCAACGCAACGCGGGCGCTGCCTCCACGAATTCCGCGCCGAACGTGAGTTCCAAGATCTTTTCGCTGAGCGGCCAAAAGGCGCCGGTCGCGGCGCAGGCCGCTAAGAACAAGGGGCGCGCCAGGCGCGAGAGCGCATCCTCGAGCTGCCCCGCCTGCCAGCGTGCCGCAAACCATGGCAGCACGGACAAGGACGCGTATTGCGCCACCATGATCAGCCACGACATGAATCGGACGGCCACGTTGTAGCGCCCCAAAGGCGCATCGCCCAGGTACGCGCGGATGAACAGGTTGTCGATCCAGAAGTAGGTTTGTGCGCACAAACCGCTCAGGCCCAGGGGTATGGCGGCAGCCAAGAAGTTGGCCATTGGTTCGGGTGCGCTGCGCTGGAATCGGGCTTCGACCAGGTACGGGCTCGAAACTTGGTGCAGCATGATGTTGGCCACGGTGCTGCCTGCGGCCACGGCTACCAGGTATGGCGCCGGCTCGTGGATCTTGGAGATGAACAGCAAGATCACCCCGATCAGCGACAGTGCGCTGGCTATAGCGCGCATCAGCACCGGGATGCGCCATGCGATCTGGTTGCGAAAAACCGTCGCGGACAATTCCAGCGTGTGTGTGACCGGGTAGAAGGATGCGAGCAAGATCCACTTCCAGCCCGGCTCATCCAGGAGCCAAGCCATGGACCCGACTAGGACAACTCCCAGCAGTCCGGTGACCAAGCGCACGCGCCGAGCGGTGGCCAGCACCCCCGCGATGCGTTCGGGAGCTTGCGCCGTGCGTTGGACAGCCACCTGGCCCGTACCCATGTTCGCAAAGGCGTCCAGCCATGCGAACAGCGCCAGATAGAACGTGAATCGGCCAAAGGCCGGTAGTTCCAAGCGTTCGGAAGCCAGCCAGAGAATGGCAAAGGTGCAAGCCGCGCCCCAAATGCGGCCCAGCACTTGCAACAGCGTGCCCTTCCAAACGCGCCGGGGAACCTCATGGGTCCAGGTCGCGAAGTCGCTCATGTTCGAGGGGGCA
>JAKFYL010000050.1 GCA_021730845.1 Planctomycetota bacterium
GAGCCAGGCACCGCGCTCGCCGAAGAACAACTTGAGCTCGAGCAGGAACGACTTCATGAGTTCACCACGCGCAGGCGGCCGGCGGACCACACCAAGAACACCAGCGCGGCCGCGAGCCAGCCCGCCAGGACCAGGACCCCCGTGCGCGCGACGGTCCACACGCTGCTCATGGGGAACGGGTCGAGCCGGAATTCTTTGAGCGTCTCCCACAGCGCGCGGCCCGCCACGTATTGCGCGTCGCCCGGCTTGGCGTTGTTCATCAGGTCTTCGTTGAGCACGCGCACGAATTCGAAACGGTGTTTTTCGGCGGCAGTCGCGAAATGCCGGTGATGCGCGAAATCGGTGCCCGCGAAGGCCATCGAGGCCGAACGCACAGCGAGCAAAGGTGCCAAGATGCCGGCCTTGGTCACCGCGCGGTCTTGCTCCTGCAGGCGGTCCCAGAGCTTGGCGAAGTGGTGCTCGTACACCTGGCTCGAGAAGCGCTCGCTTTCCAGCATCGCCAGGCCTTGGAAGTTGAACGGCAGTTCCTCGACGCGCGAGCGTTTGTGCTCTTCGAGTGTCTTGCGCATGAATTCCTGCATGTGCACGTCGCGCGCGTCGTGGCCGTCGATGCCCTTTTGCATGTCTTGTTGCACAGCGGCCTCGAATGCGGCCAGCTTGGGCGTGGGGATCTGGGAATGCACCAGATCGCTGGCCAGGCGCGGCGCCAAGATGCAGTTGAAGGCCCACAGGCACAAGAGCACCGACAGCGCCGTGCGCGCGTTGCTCGAAACGGCGGAGATCGCAACCGAAAGCACCACGAACAGGCCGATGTAGCCCACGTACAGCGCCGCCAGCCAAGCCGCGCGCTGGCGCAGGTCACCTGCGGATTCCGCAGGACTCGACCAAACGATCCAAGCGAGCACGAGCGCGGCGGGGGAGAGCAGCATGAGCATGCAGGCAAAAAGGCCCAGTGCCTTGCCCAGCACCAGCGAGCGCGGATGGACTCCCAGGCTCAACAGCTGCCGCAGCGTTCCGCTCTCGCGCTCTGCGGCCAAGGCGCCAAAGCACAGCAGTACGATCACCAGCGGTACCAATACTTGCAGCGCAAGGGCCGACGAGAGTTCACCAAAACGGCGCATGGCCGTTGCATCCTGCGCCGGCAAGAAAGCGGTTTGGTTTTGACGGTGGGCTTCCAGAAACACGGCCGTGCCGACGAAGGGCTCGATGCCGCGGTCGAAGGCCGACAGCGGCGCCGTCGGCTTGAACACGTTGACACCGTAGTGTCCGGCCGAGTGCGAGTTCTTCTCGCCCTGTTCTAGCCAGTTCGTGCGTTCCAATTTGGTCGCGGCCGCGCGCTCCGAGCGCGCGCGCTCCGTCTGGGCCTTCGCAAGCAAGCCCGAGACGCCGATCAAGACCAGCACGAGCACGGCCGCGAGACGGAAGCGCCCGTCGCGCCACACGTCGACGAGTTCCTTGCTTGCGATCTGAAAGATCATGCCGACAAACGCTCTAGGTACAGCCGCTCCAAGTCCTGGTCCTGGATCTGGTCCCGCGAGTACTGCGCGATCAACTTGCCGCCGACCAGAATTCCGATGCGCGAGGCGTCTTCCCGCGCGCGGAACAGGTCATGCGTCGCCATCAGAATCGCCACGCCGCTGGCAGCGAGCTTGCGCAACATGCGCGAGAATTCGTGGCTCGCGGCCGGATCGAGACCGGAGGTGGGCTCATCGAGTAGGAGCGCTTTGGCGCCGGTGGCCAGCGCCAGTGCGATGCCGACTTTTTGGCGCATGCCCTTGGAATAGCTGCCCACGCGCCGCTCGGCCGCCTCGCGCGCCAGGCCGGCTTGCTCCAGCAGCCCAAACAGCTCGGCCGTAGTGTGTTTGCGCCCACCGAGCTGGCTGAAGTAATCGAGGTTCTCCAGGCCCGTGAAGCGCGGGTACAGGGACACCATCTCGGGGATGTAAGCCAGCTTGCGCCGCGCCGCAACCGGCTCGGCTGCGACGCTCGTGCCGCACACGCGCGCATCGCCGCCGTCGGGAGTCAGGAAGCCCAAAAACAGGTTGATCGTCGTGGTCTTGCCGGCGCCGTTGGGGCCCAGCAAAGCAAAAATCTCGCCCGGCTCGACCTTCAAATCCAGCTCATCGAGGGCGATCCGATCTTGAAAGCGTTTGGTGAGTTTCGCGGCTTCAAGCATGGCTCAGATTGTAACGATTGCGGCCAGACCTGTCGCGCAGAGCGGCGCACAAGGAACGCGGCGCTAGACCGGGACGTTTTTCACCCTGGTGACCACACGCCACTAGAGCGTGACTGACAGCGTTTGCATTTGCGGTTGATCTAGGTGCACGTCGAAGACAGCGCTCTCGACGCTCTTTACCCGGAATCGGTAGTGTCCCAAGGCGAGGCAATCGAATCTCACTTGCCCTGCTTCGTCGGTTTGGCCGCTGAGATGAATGGGATCGCCCGCCAACCGAAGCAATTCGAGCTCTCGCGACTCCAAGCCGTCTACGATTCGTTCCACGTAGGCGTCGGCAACCGGTTTCCCGGCCCGGGAGATAGTCACAACGAGAGTGGCCCCCGAACTCAGCAGAACGCGTCGCGGAGCTTCGCTAGGCGCTGCTTGCAATGGGAGCGGTGCGCACGTGGCAAAGGCGCGGTGCCGGACGATCAGGAACGCCTCGCGACTGGGTGCGCGTGTCACACGCGCCAGCCCCTGTTCATCCGTCCGTGCCCAGTCCTCGACGATGGTCCGAAATACTCCGCCTTGGGGGCCAGGTCGCGGCTTGTGTGTCGCTTTCGGGTCGCTCAACCCGATTGCGTCGACTGCTTGGACTTGCGCCCCGGCCACCGGAACTCCCGTCGATTCGTCCAAGACCTCGACCCGTTCGGTGAGTTGGGGTTCGAACAGAAGTCGCCCAAGGTTCTGCTGGCCGCCAACGACCGGTTGCAGCATGGCCGATTCGTACGACTCGTAGCCAAGTGGACGGACGCGCAAGCTCTGACGGAACTGCGAGCTGACCTTCACGCGCGCTGTCCACCGGCCGTCCGCTTGCACGTCGCAGACAGCCGTGACATTTCCCAGGGGGTGGTCCTGCTCGAGGAGCCACCGCGAGAGGCGTACTTCCGCCTTCTCCAGGCTCGCGCCTGTTCGCGCGTCGACGGCCTCGAATTGGACCAGGAACGGGGCTTCCAGCTCTAGCACCAGATCCGTCTCGCCGGGCCGGGCTCGCACCGGCTCGAGCAGGGACAATGGATCGCCCCAGTGGGTCACCGACAGCTCAAAGGTCTCGCCGCTAAGGCTCGCCGGAATGGGCCCCAGGCGAAATTCATTCTTGGAATCACAGGCCGCGGAGGCGAACTCGACTTCGTTCCAGGGGCGGCGCAAGACTTCGTGCGCCTTGCGTTGTGTCGTCGTTGTGATCAGCTCCACCCTCAGAGGCGAAGGACTCGGAGGCGATCCGGCAACGACACGCCCGTGAAAGAACAGCCCGCGATCGAGCTGGAACACGAGTCCTGTGGTTGCCTCGTGGTTGCTGTCCCCGGAAAAGGATTTGGACACGAACCCATCTGCCGAAACTTCGACCGTCCAAGGGCCGGCGGAAATGGCCTGGGTTGCGAACGCGCCCGCCGGATCTGTCCGGCCAATGTCGGGCTTGGAAAAACGAGCGACGCCCCCCAAAGGAGGCTCGGGTGTGTCCCGGATCCACGTCAGTTTCGCACCTTCGACGGGTGCTCCTCGCTCATCCTGCACGACCCCCTGCAACCTCACGCCCCAGCTCAGCTCCAGGTCTCCCAAGTCGATTTCAGGACCGCTCGTCGGCACAAAGACCGAGTGGTTCATCGGAATGAACCCAGGCGCAGAAGCTTCGAGGATGAACTTTCCCGAAGTCGGATTCACGATCACGAAGCTTCCTTCCTGATTGGTGACGGTGGTTCCGACCTTCGAGAAGGTCCGGCCACCTGCGATCAAGCCGTCGATATCTCCCAGGGCCGCTGTGTCCGTGGAAATGGACCGCACTGTTGCGCCGGAGACCGGCGTTTTCCTGTTGGTCACGAGCCGTCCCCGGACGACTCGAACGATCGTCACCTTGTTCGAATCCGAGGCAATGGCAAGCAGTTCGCCGGAAGCTTCGTTCGCGACCGAAGACCTGCGATGTGTGTCGGATTCTTCGGAACCTGAGTCGCCGATTTCGGGCGATTGCGGCGGATTCGGATGCTTCTCCGGCGGTCCATCGAGCAAACTTCGTTCGCCGTGCAGACTCGGTTCGTCGCTGGCGACCGGTCCCAAGAAAAAGAAGACGACACCAACAACCAGCACGAAAAAGATCCAGAAGGACAAAGACCGCATACTGGACTAAACCCCAAAGCCGTCGGGCGCAAAAGAGCTTCCGAGGCGGTCGCCTAGCGGATCGGCGCGTTAACGTCCTTCAGGTAATCCGGCGCCGTCGCGCGCTGGAAGCCGACGCGCTTGAGCGGGAAGTCTTCGCTCAGGCCGGCGGCGATTTCGTTCCAGCCCCCAGGCGCCGCGCGGTACCAAAAGTAATGCGGCAGCGTGTAGCTCAGGCTCCCGTCTTCGGGGATGTACTCGCACACCAGGATCTTGTGCTGGGCAAGCCTTGGTTCAAGCTCCGACAGCTTGCTGCGCAGCGCCGGAATAGCGTCCCGATCCATGCGATTCATCAATCGATTGGCAAGTTCGCGCGCGACCATGACCTGTACTTGGCGCAGTGCGCCCTTTCCCGAAGGCCGCGTACGCGTGAAGTACTTTCCGTACTCCTCGGGCAGCGAGACGGGGTAGTCGTAATTGGTGCTCCAAGGTTGCTCGAAGGCCCACAACGCGAGCGGATCTTCTAGGGTGAGCCCATCGATCACGCGGTCGATGGCCTCTCGCGCGCTGCGATACACACTGGTCCCCGAACGGGCATTGCCGGCAGCCGAAAGCACGAACACGCGCTCAGCGCCTTGCCCGTGGAACCAATTCGCGCGCATGTCGCTTGGTATGCCGGGCTCCGACGCAAAGCGGTGCGCTATGCGATTGGACAAATCCATGAGCGCCTTCTCCGGAACGGCCAGGCGCGCCTTCGGACGAAGGTACGCGGCCACGGCCGCGGCATCGGGATGGGGAGGTAGCGGAGCCTTTCCAAAGCGGCCGATGGCCTCGAGCAATCGACTGTGGGTATCTTCCAGGGCTGCATCTAGGCCCTGCTGCATGGCCTTCTCGACTGCGATCCCAGCCTTGTTGGCGGAATAGGTCTCGCCGCTGACGCGCGCGAATGTACCTCCAAGCACCACGAGGCAATCGCGCTCGCGCAGCGCGACGCGCGAGAACAGCCCGCCGACGCGCCTATCGTTCGCTCCCGGCACACTGCCAACGAGTACATGCTGCACGAGCTGTGGGCCCTCCGCCAGACCCACCGGGACCTCCCACAATCGAAAGCGATCTTCCCAACCGGCGCGCAAGTCCGAGGCTTGGAAGGCTTGCGTTTCGACATGGTTCTCGGTGCCGACGAAGCGCGTGGTGATGGATCCCAATCCGGCGAGCTTCGTGAGGCCCGCCGCCAACTCCCTCTCGTCGCAATACGACTCACGAAACACGCGCAAGCGCTGCTCTTGAACCTGAGTGTCCGCCAGCCAGTTCGCCCAGGGCCCAGCGCCTGTCGCCGCTTCCTGCGGCTTGTTCGCCAGCTTCTGGAACAACCCAGCGATCGAACCCGAAACCGCTTGTTCGAGCGCCGGGCGCTGCGCCACTCCGGGACCGACCTGCATGTAGGCCGAAAACTCGACGGCCACCTGCGCGTAGTGCAGATCCTCTCCGCGCAAGACTCGCGCGGGAACCACCAATTGCGAGTCGCAGTAGATGATGTGGTAGACCTCGTCCACGAGGCCCGCTGCGCTCATGTTCATGTGCACCGGCAAAAGGTGCAGCTCCACTTTCAAGCGCGCCACGGAGGCGGGGTGCGTGCGCTTTCCGGCCGCATGAACCGCTTGGATGATGGTGTCCAAGTAGTTCTCGAGCGGAAGGACCTCCACAACCGCATCCAGCCAACGGTAACTCACGCTGAGTTCGTCGAAGCGCGACAGCAATTCCGCACCGGAAAGCTCAGGCGCGGCCAGCAGCGCCTGGCGCCAAGCCGCACTGTCATCGAACACCGGATCCACAGCCGGCCAAGGCTCGAGACTGCCAAGGTTGATGAGCGAAGCTTCGAGGGCGCGCATGGTCTTGGCGCTTTGTTCCAGGAATTTCTCGTGCTCGCGATTGAGATCCTCCACTTGGCGGTCGAGCTTCTCCTGGCCCGGATCCTTAACCGTTTCCTTTTGGGGCGGTCCGTCTTGTGCCAAGACCTGGCACAGCGACAACAAAGCCAAACCAATCGTTCCAAGCATCCAGCGCATGACCTTCGCTCCTTTGCTCCTTCGGCTGCGCGCCATTTTGCCATCCGCAGCCCGCCTGGTTGCAAGCTACCCTGCCTGGAGCTGCGCTCGCCTCGCGCAACTGGCTAGGGGAGGGGAGTGCAACGACAGACTTACGTTTGCCCTCGCTGCGCCGACCTCGCGCGGCGGCGCAACGAGTGAGCGCTGCGCTCAGCGAGCCTTTCACACCAACCCACTTCCATATTCCCGAGACAATCTCGCCTCACTGGAAGGGGAAGTGGTGGGTGAGGCATTGCTCGATATCCGTTGGTCCAGCACGCCATGATTCGTAGGTCCTTCGCTTCCTTTCGATGACCTAAGCCAGGACGTCGAGTTTGGGCCACAGGCGGCGCAGCAATGCGCTGTGGCACGCGGCGTGCGCTGGTGCGAGGTGCACAATCAAGAACGGCTCGGCCACCACGAAGCCGCCGCCGGCCCGCACGCCGCGCGAGGCCTAGGCCGGGGTAAGCTCTAGATTGCCTGGCTATGGCACGCTCAAGGGCGGCTCTGGGGATCGCGATGGCGCACAAGCGAGGGTCGCGTGCATGCATTCCCGCGCCGTCGAGCGGAGGTCGAACGAGCCCGACGGGCGGGTCATCCCCGCGCTGGACGAGGCGCCGCCCCCATACCTCTTGGCCGCTGCTGTTGGGGCGACTGCGCGAGCTCGCTCGCCCCGGATGATCTCCCTGTGCACGACGTGTCGTCGTCGCGGAACTCAAGGATGTCCCCTGGCTGGCATTGCAGGGCCCGGCAGATGCCCTCGAGGGTCGAGAATCGAATGGCCCTCGCTTTGCCGTTCTTCAGGATCGAGAGGTTGGCCATCGTGATACCGATTCGCGTGGCGAGCTCGGTGACGCTCATTTTTCGCCTGGCCAGCATTACGTCGAGGTGAACGATGGTCGCCACGTGTGTGCCCCTTAGACCGTGAGTTCATTCTCGAGCTTCACGTCGACGGCTCGCTGGAATACGCGTTCGAATGTCGCGGCAGCCACCGCGGTCACGACGCAGGCGAAGCTGCTCATGATGCCCAACGCGACAGGGCCGGCGGCGTCGTCGCTGCCCCGCAGCATGATGTAGCCCACGCCGCCGACTAGGAACGCGAGGACGACCCAGGCGGAGTACTTGACGCGCCGCAGCGCGGTGACGGCAACCGGTGAGACGTCTTGGAACTGGCCCACATAACCCAGCAACTCGAACACCTGGAGGAGCGCGAAGAAGAACGGGAGCGACCCGAGGTAGATGTACAGGACAAACGGATTGAAATAGATGGTCGCCAGGTCGGCGTCCCGATTCACGGTCTCCGCCTGTGGCTGCCAGATCAAGAAACCCAGCACGCTCGCGGCGACGAGCACGACGACGGTTCGTAGGAAGAGGATCGATACGCGCTTCATGGGGGACAACTCGAGGGATTTTGTGAGGGGATGGAGGGTGATGGGTAGGTTGCAGTTGGTCGTATCGTTTGGCAATACATGTTTATCGAGTTGCGATATATGCGGCCACTCGTTCCAGCCCTCCGATAGGAAGCTGACTCGCAGCCATGTCTCCCCAACGCAGGTCCGGGCGAAGTCTGCATTCGCGGGCGAGTAGGACTGCCACGGTGTGCACACTCGGACCGAAGAGGTCGAGAGGCCCGACTCCGTATTCGGATGCGCCGCTTCCTACTGGACGGTAGCCGCTCGCCCAGCCGCATCAGGAGTCGAACACGGTGGACGTCAGGGGCGCGCAGATGAACCGACGGGGCTAGCTGCTGCGAGCTTCCCCCCTTGCCCCAAAGTCCGCCGCCAAACCCTTTGCAAAACGAGGTTTGGGCGATCCCGCTCGATGCAACTACCATCGCGTCGGCGGCGGGCTCCTGGCCAAGAGCTCGATCTAGCGGT
>JAKFYL010000449.1 GCA_021730845.1 Planctomycetota bacterium
TCATGGTCTCGGTCAGCGGCACGGCCGTGCGAGTGGAGTAGCACCGGGCGCTCCCGCGGGATTGACTCAGGCCTGGGCGGGCGGTGGGAGGGACGGGTTTCTGGGGCGCTTGAAACTATCCGGCGCGCATGTGCAGCTAGTGGGGTGGCCACCAGCATGCGCAGGGCTGCCGCGGACAGTCTCCGCGAAGCTCGCGAGCCTTGGCTCCCCCCCGTCATGTCCGTACGATTCGATCCCGCAGCCCTACGCTACGAGCGCAGAACCACGCGTCGGCGTTTGGCCGACACGCGTGGATACTTCGATGGCACGGGCGACCATTTGGTCCGTAGCAAACGGTGGGGCTACGATTCTCGAACATGCACGGCCTCAATCGACGCGCGCACGCGCCCCGCATGCCATGGCCTACGTGCATAGCCAACGTCTGGTATTCGATCGCTATCGGCTTCCATTGCGCCATGCAGCTTGCTGTAGCGGCGGTATGCGCAGCACCCAGGTGAGCGACTACGACCTTGTGCAGGCCGTCCTCATCGGGGACGCAGCGAGCCTAGACCAGCTCATCGAACGTCTGGCCCGAGTGCCGGCCATGCTGGCCTGTTTGGACGCGCGCAGCGGACGTCGCCGACCACCTGAAGAGCTGGCGGATGCGACGCAAAACGTGCTGTGCGATGTCTGGCGCAAGCTCAAGGAGTACTCGGGGCAGGCATCCCTAGAGACCTGGGTGTACAACTTTTGCATACTGGAACTGAAGAGCTCGGATCGGCGCAAGGAACGTGGAGCCCGCTTTACCAAGCTGGACGCCAAGGACGAGCCCTTGCAGGAGGAGCTGGCCGGGCTTTCGGCGCTGGAGTTCGAGCACGTGCATCTGGCCCTGGAAAGACTGCCCGCTGCGCAAGCCGCGGTCATCCGGCTCAAATGCTTCGAAGGCCGGACTTTCGAAGACATCGCGGTGCGGCTTGGCATTCCCGCCAATACGGCCAAAACCCACTACTACCGGGGCTTGCGTGAAATGCGCGAGACTCTCAAGGACTAGCGCATCCCCGGGGCGACTGGCATGGCACACGACTCGCAACACGAAGCCTTCTTGATTCAGGCGCTCGCCGACCAAGTGGGCGAGCAAGACGCCGCACTCTCGTCCAAGCTTGCATCCTGCGCGGAGTGCGCGCGCGAGTGGCGCCAGCTCCGTCGGCTCGAGCACAAGCTCGAAGCGGCCGGCAACGTGCAACGTCAAGTGCTGACCGAGTCCCAAGGGCAAGTATCGGCGCCGGATCGAGCGCGCGTGGCCAAGGCGCTGCGCGAGCTTGCACGAGGGCGTTCGCCGGCACCGCCTGGGCACGGCGGCGTAAGATGGCTGTGGGCGATCGCCGGTTTGGCGGCCGCAGTGCTCGTGGCGTGGAGTTTTTGGCGCACACCCGAACGAGATCCGAAGCAAACGCATCCGCCCGTGCTGCTGGGCAATGGCGTGCAGTGTTTGCAGCCGGTGGGTGAGTCAACCAGTCTTGGACGTTTTCGCTGGTCGCCGACCGAGATCCCACCGGGAGGCTATTTCAACCTGAGCGTGTGGAGTGTGGCCGAGGATGGCAGCACCAAGCTCATCCTCGAGCAGAACGACATGACAGAGCCGAGTTGGAGTCCAGCGGATGGGGAGCGCTTCCTTGAAGGACGCATCCGCTGGCGCGTGGAACTGCTCGACGCGGATGGCCAAGTCGGTTCCGATACCGAGGATGCCTGGCTGGAAGGACGTTGAAAGCGCCCAGCCGCGTGGCTGCCGGACTGCTCGCCCTTGGTCTTACTAGCGCTGGAAGATCGGCAGCACCCCGCCGGGGATGGCCAGGAACAGGCAGTTCATGGAGGTCGCAAAGCAGTTGCCGAAGGAGGCGTCGCTCCACGAACCGTCGGAAGCTTGGCTTTGGAGCACGCGCTCGAGCTCTTCGGCGTACCAGCGCTCGAACAGGCGTTGGTCCTTGTGCTGCCACAGCGCTTGGGCCAAGTAGAAGCGCTCGTAGTGCGGAAAGCTGGTCTCGGAGCGCGCGCCTTCCAAGGAACGATAGCCCAGGCGTTGCCACAGCGATTCCATGGCGCGCTCGAGTTCCACGCCCTCGTACTCGCCGAGCATGTTCAGCGTGGCGATGCCCGCCGCCGTGAGCGCCACCGAGGTCTTGGAATCGTGCAGGCCGTATTGAAAGCTGCCGTCCTTGGCCTGGCAGCGCTTCACGTACGCGAGCGCGCGCTCGACCGTGCCCAAGTCGACCACGACGCCCGCGCCCTGGGCAGCGCGCAGCGCTTGCACCAAACACACCGTGACCGAGTTTTCGTGGTCGGCCACGCGCGCGGGCTGATAGAACCATCCGCCTTCCAAACCTTGCGTGCGTTGGATCAAGTCCACGGCGGCCTTGAGCGCGCGTTCGACGCGCGCGCCGCGGGAGGTGCGCGGGGAAACGGCCCACGCCTGACTCAAGGCCAAAGTCGCCAAGCCGTGGCCGTGCATTTTGGAAGCCTGCTCGACGTGTGTGCCGATGAAACCGAGCGTGGCCGAACCGGAATCTAGGTCCGTGCGTTCGAGCAAGAAGTCCACGGCGCGCGCCAGCGAAGCTCCGTAAGGGCCCCGGTCGAGCGTGCTGCCGCCCGCCAAGTAGGCCAGTGTGCCCAAGGCCGACAGCGCCACCGGAACGTATTGCTGGGCTCCGCCCGAGGGAAACGAACCATCGGGCTGCTCTGCTTGACGCGCTGCCAGCCATGCCAGGCCGCGTTCCATGGCCAGGCGCGCGCGCGCATCGTCGACGCTCGGTGCGCTGGTTGGCGCCGCGCTCGTCGGTCCCACGGGACGGTCTTTCTGCGCCGTGCGACCAGCGTCTTCAGCTGCAAAGACCGAGCATAGGCCCAGGCAGGCAAAGGCAAGCAGGGAGCGCTTCATGCGCGACTTGTGGCAGGGCTCTGCAAGGCCTAGCGCTTTTGGTTCAAGCTCTTGTAGTAGGCGTCGATCCAATCCCGGTAGCGTGGGGGCAGATCCGTGCCGCCTTGCATGCGAAATAAGTCGCGCACGTGCACGGGCAGATCGCCCCAGCGATCCGCACCCGCGGCGGCGCCCTTGCTTCCGGTGGCGTCCGTGGGCGGCTCGTTGCCGCTGCGATTGGATCCCGGATCCTTGGAGTCGGTCGGATTCTTGGGATCGCGCCCCCCGGGCTCCTCTTGACCTGCTTGGGGTTTGTCACCGGGCTTTTCGCCTTGTTGCTCGCCGGGCCCAGGCGCCTTCGGCGTTTGTTCCTTGCCGGTTTGGTCGCCGGGCTTTTGCCCTTGCTGGGGCGCTCCCTGACCCGGGGACTTGGGCTGGCCGCTGCCGGAACTCGAGCTGGACTTGGATTGGGAGTTCTCCTGGGCGATCTTCAAGATCTCGTCCATCTGCTCGCGCGCGGCCTTGCTCTGCTCGCGCGTTTGGTCCAAGAGTTTTTGGATGCCGCTGTTCACGTCGCTGGGCAGTGCGCGTTCTCCGGCCGAGGCTTGGAACAGCATGGCGTCGATTTCCATCAAGCGCCTTTCGACGGCGTGGAACAGCTCCAAGATACGCGCGCTGGCTTCCTCGGTACCGCCGGCCTGTGCTTGTGCGCCCGGCTTGTCCTGAACCAGCGCTGCGGACGGTCCAAGGCACAAGCCAAAGCACAAATTGGTGCAGAGCAAGATCGAAATCATGGCTTGCGCTCCGGGCCGCTGGGGTCAGCTTGGGGTGTAGATGACTTGTCCGTTGATGCATCCTGTTCGGGCGTGCCTTGCGGTGGCGGAAGGCCGAGGCTCTGGCGCAGTTGCACGAACAGCTGCGTTGCGCGTTCGTGTCGTTCCGCGACGCGCAGGATGTCTTCGAGCACGAGTGGATCGATCTGTGCGCCCTCCTGGGTCAATTCCGGGTGCAGGCGCTGCAAGAGTGCGATGCGCTGTTCCACATCCAATTCCATGCGCCGCATCAAGCGCAGCTCGGCCACGTCCGGCACTAGGCGCGGTTTCTCTTCGCGATTTTGCCCCGGCTGCTGCTGGCCTTGCTGCTCTTCCTTGCGCCGACGCTGTTGCTCCTCGCGCAGCGCCTCTGCCAGCCAATCCAATGCCTCAGCGACGTCTTCTTGCAGCGCTTGGACATGGGCTCCGGTTTGCCACCCGCCCAGTTCGTCCAGATCGTGAGCCACGCGCTGCAGATCGCGATCGATTTCGCGCAAGCTGGCGCAGAAAGCCAGGCTGCCTTCGGCTTCCAAATCCACGGCCAGCTTGTTGCAGCGTCCGGCGAGGGCCTGTTCCTCGGCCGCCAGAGACTTGAGCCGCGAGCGTTCGGCGCGGCTAGGGCGGTCGCTGCCGGCGCGCGCCATGTCGATCTCGCGTGTGGCGCCCAGCACGTTGCGGTGCGCGAGCGAAAGCGCCTCGAGTTCTTCCGAGATTTTCAGCAGCAGTTCTTCTTGACGCAGGCGTTGGTAGCGTTCCTCTTCTTCCTGCAATTCCTGCATGGCCTGCTGCAGTTCCTCGAGCACTTCTTCTTGGGCCTGCTCGGCCTGGTCCAATTCGCCCTGTTCCAGCTCCGCGCTGGCCTTGCTGGCGCTGGACTGTGCATTCTTCATGCGCTGCTCCTGGCGGGGTTTGTCGCGCTTCTTTTCGCGAGTAGCCAAGTCGAGCAAGCGCTGGGCGATTTGCTCCTGCTCGGCGACCAACTCGGCGGCCTTGGCTTGTTGTGCTTTCGTCTCGGGGCGTGCGCCCGCTTCCAGTTCCTCGGCGGCGCGCTGCAACGCTTCCTGGGATTGTCGCTGACTGCTGGCAGCTTGGGAGCTGGCCCCGGCTTGCATGCTCTGCTGAGCGGCTTGCATGGCCGATTGGGCCTGCTCCATGGCCTGTTTGGCGCTTTGCGGAATGCTCTTCTCGCTCGCGCCTTGGGGGCTCTTTTGCTCGGCGGCGGAAGCCGCGTCGGCAAGGTCCGCTGCCAGCTGGGCCTGCTCCTTGGCGATGGCTTGCCCGGCCTCCGATTGGCCGGAAGCTTTGGCCGCGTTGCTCAGCTCCTTGGCCGCGGCTTCCAATTCTTGGTTTGCCAAGCGAGCTTGCTCGGCGGACTGTTCGGCGTTCGAATCGCGCGCGGCCTGGGCCGCTTGGCGCATGCGCTGCGCTGCGCGTTCCAGGGCCTGGCCGGCCGGCTTGGCCGCCGCGCGCGCGGAATCGGGCAAGTTTTCCAGCGCTTGCTTCAAGCGCTGCGCGTCGCTCCCTGATTGATCCTGTGCGCCGGCCAGGGCCTCGCCCATGCGGCGCGCTTCTTCGCTAGCACGTTCGACTTCCGCCGCCGCCTGAGCCAGCGCCTCGTCGCTGGCGGCGCTGTTCTTGGATCCGTCGGCGGCTGGCGTACCGGCCTTTTCCAGCAGGTCCTTGGCGCGCGCTGCCGCGGCCTTTGAACCCTTGCCGAGTTCCTCGACTTGGTCCAGGCTCGCCTTGGCCTGCGCTAGGGGAGCGGCTGCGGCCTCGCGTTCCTTGGCCGCGCGCGCGCCGTGCTCCTTGGCCGCGGCTTCGACGCTCTCGGTTGCCTGTTGCTTGCGACCGGAGTCGGACGCGCCTTCGCGCAGGTTGTTGGCTTGTTCCCGCAAGGCATCCAGTTGCTGTTCGAGCTGTTCGTTGCCGCTGGTGCGCGCGTGGCGCGCTTGTGCATCGGTCAGCGCCTCGAGCTCCATCGCGGCGCGCTTGTGGTCTTCCGCGCTGGACGCGGACTGGGCGCGCTTCCCTAAGTCTTCCAGGGCTTGGGCAAGGTCTTGGGCGCGCTCCGCGCGAGCGCGCGCGGCGCGCGCATCGAGCAGAGCCTTGCGCGCGTCTTCCAGGGGTTGGCGAGCCTTGGGCTGCCAGGCTTCGAGCACGGCCACATCCGTGGACTGGGAGCGGCGCAACTCGTCCAATTGGCGCGCGAGATCCTCCAAGCTCAACGCGCCGCTTTCGCGTGCGGCGGCTTCTTGGCGCCCAAGCAGTTCCTTCTGCGCTTTGGCCAAGCGCTGCAGTTCCTGTGCCAATGCGCGCTGTGCCGGGCTCAGGCTCTCTTGGCGCAAGTTTTCGGTTTGCTCGCGCAGCTCTTGTTCCCTGTTGCTGAGTTGGCGCAGTTGATCGCCCAGTTCGCGCAGGGTCTCTGCTTCCTTGGACAGGCGTTCCAGGCTCTCGCGGTCGAGCAGGATCGACAGCAAGCGTTCGAGTTGCAAGATGACCAGCTCCTGCTCTTCGATGGACAGCACCGTCTGCCCTTGAGCGATGCGCGTGCGCGAGGAGTCCATCAACTCGTCAAGCGTCATCGAGCGAGTTTCCTGGCCTCGTTGTTGGATCAAAGACAAGCCTTCGCGAACCAACTCCAAGGCTCGCGAACGGCCCTCCTTCTCCAGGCGCGGGATCAGGTTCTCCATGGTCAAGCGCAAGCGACCCAGTTGGCGACGCAGGATCTCTTGCTCTTCGGCAATGGCACTCAACTCGCGCTCGTCCTGGGGCGCCGCGGCGGCTTGGGCCGGAGTCGAGAGGCACAGCCAAAGGCCAAGGCTCGCGGCCACCAAGCTCCTGCGCGCGGCCCGGCGTGCAACAAGGCGCAATCCATTTCGACAAAGGGCCACTTTCATCGGACACTCTCCTTGGGCGTCTTGGTCAGACGCTCCTTGATGGTCTTTTGCCGCGAAATGATCTCGCGCGTCAAACTGAGCACGGACTGGAAATTGTCCCATTCGGCGAGGCGTTCGACGATTTCCGCGACGTGCAGCTCGGCGTTGGCTTGGTGCGTGCGCGCCTCTTGGAGCTCGCGCCGCAATTGCGCAACGTCCACCTGGGTCGAGGCGCGCTCGAGGGCTTTCACCACTTGGCTCGTGTCTTGGAAGGCCAGCGTAAGTCCCAGTCCCATGAGCGGACCCAATTGAGCGCACAAGCCCTGGGGCAGTGGGGAGCTGCGCAAGTGATCGTCCAAGGCGCGCCAAGCGGCGAGTTGGAAGCCGCGGGAATGGGAGCTCGCCAGTCCCTGGTCCAGCACTTCGAGCGCGCGCTCGCCGGCCGGATCGATGCGCGCATAGAGCACGCCTTCCAGGGCGGCGCTCAATTCGCGCGCCAATTGGTCGCTGTCCGCTTGCGCTCGGCGCTGGCCGGCGAGGGCGGCCGCCACGCCCGCGTCAGCCGGCGTTTGGGTTCCACTCTCGGCCTCTAGGGCTTCGAGAAGTTCGCGCGTGCGTTGGCTCTTCTCGCGCTGCAAGGCCTCCAGGTCCAAGGCCATGGTGCGCGCGCGGGCTAGCCGATCCTGCAGGCGGCGCAAGAAATCGTCGCTGGAGACCATGCGCACGCGCAGGACGCTGCTGCGCGCGACTCCGGCGCTAGCGGGCCGATTGTCGCGAGCTTCGAGCACCAGGTCGAAGACTTCACCTTCGCTGGCCTGGACGGCGGCGTCGCCGCTCGCTCCCGCCCCGGCGGCCGCCGGACCTATCGGGGCAAGCAGTGCCTGGACTTCCAGCCGCGTGCCTCCGAAGACCACGCGGCCTGTCGTCTCTTGCGTGCCCGAAACCAGGCTGCTGTCGTCGCGTGGCAATCGCTCAGCGGCTTCGAGCGCGAGCAGTTGCACGCCGGTCTCCGCTTGCGCGGCGCGCGTCAACTTCAGTTCGAGCTGGCTGACGGCGAAATCATCTTCGGCCCGCGCCCGCAGGCGCAAAGCACCGCCCCAGACTTGCTCGACCTCCATGCGCGTGGGCGCGAGCCACTCGACCGTGGGCTGCTTGTCCGGTCGCACATCAACGGCATACAGCCCCGGGTTGGGGTTGGTGAGACCTTCGGCGGAGGTGATCTCGAAGCGGTAGCGCAAGGATTGCTGCGCCACGAACTCAAAGCCCAGACCTTGTGCTTGGGGATCGGCTGGAATCCCGGCTTGCGTGGGCCAGGGCATGGCCGCCAAATCGAGCAAGCGATCCTCAGGCAGCATGCGCGCGCGCACGCTCGATCCTGCGGGCCGTGGGCGCATGACGACCTGGATCTTCGAGCCTGCTAGAACCTGCACGTCGCCTCCATCGGCGACCAGGCGCGCGGGAAGTTCCGAGTAGGCGGGCGGCTCGATGGCCACGCTCAATGTGTCCACGTCGGGAGCATCCACCACGCGCACCGAAACGTGCGGCTCCATGTCGGTGTCGTCGCCGCCGACGGCATACAGTTCCAGCGGCTCCTGCACCGAGCGCAGCACCGTTCGGAACGTGCCGCGTCCTGATGCGGCC
>JAKFYL010000430.1 GCA_021730845.1 Planctomycetota bacterium
CCCCACCAAGGGCAATGCGTAGCGCGCGAACGAGGGATCGATGTCGTTCGAGCCACGCAGGAACGACTTGTCCATGGGACGCGTCTCCTTGGCCACTTCGGCCAGCTCGGCGCGCTCGAAGCGGAGCTTGTATTCGGCGCCAGGTTCGCGGCGCAGGACCACGGTTCCGTGGGGTGTTTGACCGGACAAGGCCAGGCGCGCAGCGGTGCGCCCGACTTCGCGCGCTTCGCGCACGTCCGATTCCGAAACGCAGCCCAGGAAGGAACGTTGCAGGTAGCCGAAAGTGTCCGCGCGCACACGCAACTTCTGGCCCAGATTGCGCCGAATTTCACCGGCCAAGAAATCCCCCAGCGCGCCCGAACCCGAGAGCTGGACGTTGCCGTGGGAATCGACCTCGCCCGATTCGAGCAGGGGTTTGCCGCTGGGGCCGTGGATGCCCTCGGAAACGGCCACCAAACAGCGCCCATATTGCTTGTACACGCGATCGACGTCGCCCAGGAAACTAGGCATGTCGAACACGTTTTCGGGCACGTACACCAGGTGCGGTCCATCGCCGTCCTGTTCGCGCGCCAGGCTGCTGGCGGCCGTCAACCAGCCGGCGTGCCGTCCCATGATCACGTCGATCTTGATGCCCGGCAGGCTCTTGCCATCCATGTCGTCGCCAATCATGCCGCAGGCCACGAACCGCGCCGCCGAGCCGTAGCCGGGACAATGGTCGTTGACCCGCAAATCGTTGTCGATCGTCTTGGGCACGTGGAACACGCTCAGGTCCCAAGCCTTGTCGCGCGCGATTTCGTGCAGAATATGGGCTGTTTCCGCCGAATCGTTGCCGCCGATGTAGAACATCCAACGCACGTCGAAAGCGCGCAACGTGGCCAGCGCCTGCTCGCATTCTTCGCGCGTAGGCTTCTTGCGCACGGACCCGAGCGCGGCGCAGGGCGTCAGCGCCACGGCCTCCAACGTCTCCTTGGACTCTCGGCCCAAATCGATCAAGTTTTGATCGAGCAGTCCCTTGATGCCGTGCAGCATTCCATAGACGCCCTTGACCTTGGAGTCGCCCAGGGCGGTTTCCACCAATCCCACCAGGCTTTGGTTGATCACGGCCGTGGGGCCTCCCGATTGTCCGATCACGACGTTGCCTTGCAGTTGCCCCATGGTCCCGATGCTTCCTTGGAAGAGTTCGCCTACGGTGAATGATCACTGGCGCGCTCGCGCCGAAAGCAGACCCTACCGCCGCGGGGCCAAGGCTGGCAATCCGGCGCCGATCGAACCGTGCGCGAAACAGCTAGGAGCTTTGCGTCCGGCACGGGCTATCCGCTAGACTCCCCACCCCGCACGGTGCCCGAGTGGCGGAATTGGCAGACGCGCAGGACTAAGGATCCTGTGGGGAAACCCATGCTGGTTCGATTCCAGTCTCGGGCACCATCTCGACTTACCCCAGGTCGAGAATCCTGGTGGCGCTACGGCTCCTCGAGCGGAATCAAGCTGGAAAGGCTGAATTCGATGCTCTTGGGATCCAGGGCCGCCATGGCCAGGAATCCTTCGCACAGTCGCAGGGCATCGATGCGCCCCCCGAGTATGGCGCGCGCCTTGGGCACCTCTTCCGTGAGCAAGCGCTGCTCGCTCTCGTCGAGCTTGGCATTGACCAGTTCGTTCAACTGGTTCTGCATTTCGGGAGAGATCTTGCCGCGCACGGACCCTGGGAATTTTTCGCGCAGAATCAACTCTTCCTGACGCGCGCGCTCGCTGGCCCAGTCGACCTTCGACAAGATCGTGTCGCGGGCTTGTTCGTCGGCGAATTTCTCCAGGTGCACGGCCAAATTGCGCGGCTGCATCCACAGCACGATGTTGGCTTGCTCCAGCGCCGTTTCGTTCAAACGCAGGAATTCCTTGCTCTCCCCCAGCCGCGCCGGAATGCCTTGGCTGTAGACCGCCGAGAGTTCGCGCAAGAACTGGTACGAGTTGGACACGATGAAGTGCGAGCCATCGATCCAGGTGCCGATGTGGCCCGTGCCGTCGACCAAGGGGCTCCAGTACTCGGAGATCTCATAGCCACCGGCGAGCAGATTGGTGAAAACGCCGCGTTCGCCGTTGGGCCCCTCGATACCGAACAGCTTGGGATTGCGGTTGATCATGTCGTGGAACGACTTGAGTTTGGCGCGTGAGGCTTCGTTGCCGTTGTGCCACAGCACGACGGCCCACGCGGGCACGACGATGTCATTGTGCGGCGGGTCGTCGGCGCGCCAGGGAAAATCGAAATCGCGCAAGATGATGCCCACGCGGTCGTCGAACAGCGCTTCCAACTCGGCCACGAGCTTGTCCACGCTGGCGTACTGGCCCGTGTTGCGCAAAAGGTCCTCGAAATTGCTCTTCAAGGCCGGTTCGCACGCCGCCAAGGCCTCGCGCATGAGATCACCAAGATCCATTTGCAGGTAGGCCATCAGCGTGCACGCCGCTGGAGTCATGCGCGCCATCTCGCGCACAACCTCGCGGCGGTCGATTCCGCGCGTGCGGTAGAGGTGATTTTGGGCCGTGGTCATGAGCTCCCTGGAAAGATCTCCGGCCATGCGCACGGACAGTCCGCGGTCGAAACCGACGACGCCGCTCAAGTTGCGCAGGGTGCCCAGCTGGAACAGTTTGGACGCAAACTTGGGCAGGAAATCCTGCGCGTCGGGGTCAGGCCAACGCCCCCCGATGCGCTGAACTTGGGCGAACTTGCGCCAGTCCACGAACACCTCGAATTCGTCTTTGTCGGCGTTGCGAGGAATGTTTTCGATGCGGTCGGAATGAAGCGCGCTTTGCCCGAAACTGTCTTGCCCGCTGCGCGCAGTGAGCTCGTTGACTTGCTTGGCGAGTTCCACGTTCGAGGCCACCACCAACACGTCGCGAATGCGCGTCAAGTACAGCGGGCGCGGCAGATTCGGCCCGCGCAACTCGATGATGCCGCCCGTTTCGGTGGACTCGAGCTGCTGCTGCTTGACCGCCGGCACGAGGTTGAGCAGAACGGGGTAGCGCAAAGCCTCCACCGCCAACTTGGCCTTCCAATTGGCGCGCCCGTAGATGGCAAAGTCGACTTGCTCCGCGCCCGGTCCGCGCAGCATGCCTGCCACGGCCACCTCGCGTCCGCCGAACAGGGCCAGGGGATCCATGCCGGACAGCTGGTCGGAAATGTTCTGCATCTGAGCCTGGATCGCCGGCAGGCCCAAGGTGCTCGACAAGCGCCGGTAGTCCTCGGTGCGCTCGAAGCGCATCCAAGCGCCTTGCTTTTCCAGACTGTCGGCCAGCGCCAGGCGCGGAAAGCGCTCGAACAGGCGCGACAGTCGCGTCTTGCCGACGAAAAAATCGACTTCGCGCGGCACCATGGTCGAGATGTCGTAGGCGTAGGCGCTCTCGAACGGGTTGAACAGGAACGTTGCAAAGGCGAAATAGCCCGCAAACAGACCGGCTAGGAGCCCGATCCCGAGGATGCGCAGCAGTCGTTTCTTGAAGCTCATGGAGAAGGCAGGCGCGGGGGGGCTAGGACCCTTGGGTGTGAACTCGCCAACGGGCGACCCCGGCCGGCCAGCGTGACCAGGGAAGGCTGGCGAGACAAGGCTTTCGTCCAAGTGGACTTGGACGGCAGCGGGGCCCCCAGCTTCCCGAGCTGGCGTCATGTGCCGCCGAAACCGCGAGACGTGCCGCAATGCGCCTGGAAACGGCAGGAAACGGCCAGCCCTTGACCGGCTGCTCGCGATGCATGATCGTCGAAGACCCTGGCGCCTCGAAAACGGGCGCTGCCTGGCCCTTGAGCCGGCGCGGCGCAAGGCTCCAAGCCCTTGACCATGAAGCTTTCTCACCGCGCCCAGGAAGTCTCCCTTTCCGTGACCCTGGCTTTGGACGCCAAAGCCAAGGCCCTTGCCCTGTCGGGTCGGGACGTAGTCAACATGTCCGTCGGCGAACCGGATTTCGACACGCCCCGCGTGGCGCGCGAAGCGGCTACCACCACGATTCGCGGTGGATCCGTGCGCTATACGCCAGCAGCGGGTACTCCGGCCATGCGCCAGGCCGTGGCGCGCTATTTGGAAACCACGCGCGGCGGCGTCTGGTCGAGCGAGGAGGTCACGATCTGCCACAGCACCAAGCACGCGCTTTCCGGTGCCATCCACGCGCTCGTGGACCCCAAGGACGAAGTGCTGCTGCTCCTGCCTGCCTGGGTAAGTTACGTGGAGATCGTAAAGCTCGCCGGCGGGGTGCCGGTCTCCGTACCCGGTCGCGCGGATTGCGGTCCCGACTTCGCCGCCATCGAGCGCGCCATCACGCCGCGTACGAAAGCGGTGCTGCTGAACTCGCCGTCCAATCCGACCGGGTATGTCTGGACGCGTGACGAAGTCGCGCGTTTGGGGCGCCTGTGCGTCGAGCGCGGCTTGTGGCTGATTTCCGACGAAATCTATCGGCGCCTGGTCTACGAGGGCGATCCCAATCCGTCGCCGGCTTCGCTGGCGCGCGACGTTCGCGAGCGAACGGTCGTTCTCGACGGAGCGAGCAAGTCGTTCGCCATGACGGGCTGGCGCATCGGTTTCGTGGCCGCTCACAAATCCGTTGCGGCCGCTGTCGAACGCTTGCACAGCCATCTGGTCGGGGCGCCCAACACGGTTTCGCAAGCGGCCTACATGGCGGCCCTGCAAGCGCCCGGTTCCGAGCCCGAGGAAGTCGTGGCCATGGTGGCGGAGTTCGATCGCCGCCGGCGCTTCTTGATGAGCGAGCTGGATGCCATGGGCTTGGTTGCACCCAACCCACGCGGCGCGTTCTATGCATTTCCCAACGTGGAGCGCTACCTAGACGCACGCGGATCGATCGGATTGTGCGAGGACATGCTCGAGAGCGAAGGCCTGGCGCTGGTTCCTGGCGCCGCTTTTGGCGTCGATACGCATGTGCGGCTTTCCTACGCCACATCCATGGAAAAAATCGCCGAGGCCACGCGGCGCATGCGGCGTTTCTTGTCCACTCGCCAAGTGCCGCTTGCCAGTCCCGTGACGCGGCGCGCTCGCTAGCAGGCCGTGATGAAAGTCGCGTAGCGAGGCGCAGCGCGCGTTCGGCCTGCAAGGAGCGTGACAAAGGGGCGGTGGTAGCGGCCTTTCTGGCCGCTGAGCACGACCCGACGAGCGCGACGCCGCAGGCCGAACGCGCGCAAAGCCGCAGTAGCTACTTTCACCACGGACTGCTAGTGGGTTGATTCAGAAGTTCGCAACATATGTCGAGCCCCGCAGCCGCGTCAGCTAGGCGCGCCGACGACGCGTATTCGCTGCAATACTCGGAGGAGGCGCAACGACGCTGGCGCGTGCGAGGGGCCGAAATATGTTGCGAACTACTGAATCACCCCACTAGATCGCGGGTTTTTTCCGCTGATCCGTACCACGGCGCGATCACAACGGCTGGTAGACGCTGCGCGCGCCGGGGAATTCTCCGGCTGAGATTTCTCCAATCTTGCCCAGCAGCTTGGGGTCCTCCACGTCTGCGAACACGTAGAACTTCCACAGCGCGCGGTAGCTCTTCTCCAAATCCGACAGGCGTCCGACGCGCGACCCAAAACGCGCCAGCGGAGCCACCTCGGCCTCGCCAGGAAAGCGTACGTGCGTGTGGGCCTCCTTGAGCTGCATGCGCCGGGCAGGACAGGTGACCATGATCTCGACTTGCTTGCCCGTGGCAAAGCGCACCAAGTCCGAGATCTTCTCTTCGACAGCGGCGCGCTCGGCGTGACGTTCGCGCGCGAAGTAGCGTTCCACGAGTTGGTCCTGCACGGACTCGTTGTCCTGGAAGCTGAACACACAGGCGCGTTTGGGCAGGCGCCGTTCGCGAAAGCGCGCCAGTAGCGAGCGCACTCGCTCCGCCAAGCGCGCGGATCCCTTGCCAGCCGCATGCTCGAGCAGCGACAACAGCGAGTCGTCGGTGGCTTCATAAAACTCGCGTTCTTCGATCAATCCGCCGACCAGCAACAATTCGACTGCACGGGCCACGAGAGCGCCCGCGGCAACCTTGGCATGGTGGTAGTAAACGCGCTCGGAGAAGTAGTAGCGTGCCTCCAACAGGCGCACGATCTCGGACAAGATGTCCTCGCGCAGCAAATTGTGCTTGGCCAAGTCGATGTAGAGATTCGAACTTGCCCGATCGACGCGAAAGTACGACAAGACGCGCGGGTCGACCTGGATCTTCAGCCCCGTGAAGTAGGCGTCGCGCTGCAAATAGTCCAACAAGTCGGAGCAGATCGTGTCGGAGTTGATCTGACTCCAGTAGGCCGGAGCCGGACGCGGCGCAGTGCCGGAAGACAGCACTTGCAGCACCTCTTTTTCGACACCGACCTCGCGCAAGACGCGGCCGAGCGCAGTTCGCTCCGAGAGCATTCCGGCGAAGCGTTCGGGAGCATCGTGGCGCAACATGAGCCCGGCCTGGTCTTCGACGTGATGGCCGTAGGGAATGTGGGTCACATCGTGGACCAAGGCCGCCAAGCGAATGACGCGCGCCTCTTCCCGCGAAATCATGGCGCACTCCCGCGGATGCAATTCCGCCGCCAAGTTGATGGCATCGATCATGCGCTGGGAGACATACAGCGTGCCGATCGAGTGGTCGAAGCGCGTGTGGACCGCGCCCGGGAATACCAAATTGGCCGAACCCAGTTGCTTGATGCCGCGCAGCCGCTGCATCTGCGGCGTGTCGAGGACGGCCATCTCCTCGTGAGTCAAGTAGATGTCCCCGTGGACGGGGTCACGTACGACGCTGAATCGTTTGCGCTTGGTCACTGGTAGCTAGCGACGATCCCCGGCCAACCGCGGCAGCGAGCGTCGCTATCCCATCCTAGCGTCTTGGATCGTTCGCTCGAAACGACGCGCGCCCACGCGTGTGGAGCAAGGCGCGGAGCTTCTGCTCAACCCTTGCCGATATCGCCCGAACCGGCCACGTTCGTTTTCACTTCTTTGGGATCACCGTAGTAGCGCACGTCGCCACTGCCCCGAATCGACGCATCCACCGCCTGCGAAGCGAACACGTGCACGTCGCCGGAACCGTTGATTTCCACTTCGGCACTCTGGGCCTTGAGCGCGCGCAAGTCGACATTCCCCGAGCCGTTGATGACCACCGAAACCGCGTCGGCACTCCCCGTACCTAGGACGTTGCCGGAACCATGGATTGCGGCGTCGAAGCTCGTTCCGGCAACACCACTGATGCGCGCGTCTCCACTGCCGTGCAGTGCCATGCCATCCAATGAGGTAGCCGTGAGCTTCACCACGAGCTTCCGTTTGGAACTGAAGCTGCCTTCGGCCATGGAGATCTTGAGCTTTCCGTTTTCGACGGTCGTGCGCACATGCTCCAGAAGATTGTCGTCCCACGTGAGCTCCAAGCTTTGGGAAGAGCCCACGCTGGCTTCGACGTCGGCGGAACCATGGACGTGCACGGCATGGAACGAAGGTAGTTCGCGCTTGGCCGTCGCCAAGCTGCCGCTGCCTTGGTAGTCCGCCGCCCAAGTGGTGCACCCAGCCAGAAGGCCAGATCCCAGGGCAAGCGCCGCGAAACGGTTCATGAATGTGGGGGTAACACGCTTGCCTTGGGTCATGAATTGCACCTTCCGCTACGGAAGACGAGGATGGCCTATGCGCTGCGCGAGCGAAGGACTCTTACCGCCCGCCTCCGGGGTAGGTTACGCGACCCGCACTGCACTGCCAAGCGCGCACCAGATCGCCATTCAGAACCGGCGACGGCACGGGCACCAGGAGTAGTCTGCTTCTGAGCGGGGCAACTGGCGAAGTGCGCGCGGGAGCTGGAGCCTTGTGCAAGGACGGGAGCTTGCGCTCAAACGGCGGTTCGGCTGCGGACCGCGGTCCAACTGGCCAGCAAGGGACTTGGAAGAGACTGGGGCCTTGGCCAACAGGCGTTGGACGCAAGAAAGCGCGCAGGCGCCGTGAACTCAGCGTTCCCAGCGCCTGCGTCCAAGGGCAGGGTTCGTCTCCCTCCCGGGCTTGGTTGGCCCAAAACCTCCCTCAAGGCTCCGAACGTACGGTATTCGGATTGCTGGAGGCTGCCAATCGGTGGAATTGGGGAGTGCCTTGCTTTTCGCGACACACATTGCCATGCGGGCCGCGAGAGTCAGCGAGCGCATGGCACACGCC
>JAKFYL010000380.1 GCA_021730845.1 Planctomycetota bacterium
GCACTGGATCCGGGGAACGGGAATTCTCGGTTCAACAAGGCGCGCAACCCTTTCACGTGCGTGCGGCCGCGGCGCGCTTCGACCAGCGCGCGCCGTTCCTCTCGGGCCTGGGCGACCAGGTGTTCGAAAGCGGCAACCGCTTTGCGCTCGATGCCAGCAAGCTGGCCGCCAACGAGCTTTCGGCGCGCGTGCTCATGACGACCAGCGAACGCGCCTGGTCGATCGACTGGCAAGGCGGGGTGCTCGCGAGCAAGGATCTAAAGTCGCCTGCGCAAGAGCGCGTCCTGGGGGCCCCGGCCGCGCTAGCGGTCGCGATCGAGGGACGGTTTCCGCGCCCGGATACGGCCGCCCAACCGTCACAAGGAACAGCCACACAAGCGCGGCCTGGGCGTTTGATCGCGCTGGGCGCCTCCTCGATGTTGCGCAGCGATCGCTTGCGCGAAGGCGAGTTCCGCGGCGATCACTTGTTGCTCAACTTGGTCGCGGAACTCGCCCTCGGCCAGCCCTTTGCGCGCCTAGCCTCACGCCGCAGCGTAGCCCAGAGCTTCGAGCCGCCCAGCCAGGGCGCGCGCGCCATGATGCGAGCCCTGGGACTGGGAGCGCTGCCACTGCTGTGCCTGTGCCTGTACTTTTGGACGCGGCGCCAAGGTGCGCGCAAGGGAATCGTCTACTAGCCTTTTCGAGCGTCTCTAGCGCCTCCACGCACCATGACCAAGACAGAGCCAAACAAGTCGCGTCGCGCCAGCCCCACCGCTCGCGCCTGGCTTGGCCTTGCGCTCGCGGCGGCGAGTCTGACCGGCGGACTGTTTGCGCTTTCCGCGCGCCACTCCGGCCCTCCCAAGGCCGCCATCTTGCCTTTGCTCAGCGGTGAACGGCTCGCCGCGGAGCCAGTGGCGGGTCTGTCGCTGCAGATTCCCGGTGACCCCAACCCCCACTACTACCTGCGCACCAAGGGGCGCTGGGTGTGCGCCAGCACCTACAAAGTGAGTTGCAACGGCGCCGCCCTCGAGGCCTTCTTGGCGGCCCTACTCGCCGCGCGTGGAATGGAACGCGCCGCCACCAAGGCCGATTGGGCGAACTTTGGCCTGGAGGAGGCGGCCAGTGTGCACATTGCCCTGCACGGCCGCGCGCTGCTGGAGCGCGAGGATCGCGATGTGCTTGCCAGCGCCGCCTTTTCCTGGCACGAGCTGGAGGCTGGCGAATCGGCGCACGCATTCGCACGCCGCCAGGGTGAGGAACGCAGCTTGGAAACAGGCTTTGTGCCGCGCGCTTGGCTGCGCCCGGTCGAAAGCTCGTTTCCACCGTTCGTGGACGCACGCTTGGTGCCGCAGCCGTTTCCGCCCCAAGCCGAGCACGTCGAAAAAGTGCTGATCGCTGCCGGCGGCCAAACGTCCCTGGAATTGGTGCGCACACCGCACGAAGTCGCCCCAGAAGCAAGCGGCGTGGACGCGCTGCCCTTCGCTTGGAACCTGGTCGAGCAAGGCATCTTGCAAGCGATCGACCCCAGGCTCGGTGAGGCCTACGCCACTTTCTTGCTGCGCGCTCCGTTCGTGGGCCTGGATGACCCGCGCAAGGCGAGCACACTCCTAGAAGGCGGCGGGCGGGCCCAACTGACTCTGTTCGCTTCGGGTGGGTCCACGCTCGTCCTGGCGATAGGAGCCAAGGTCGGGCGCGCGCCCGACGGCTCCAGCGACGCCGCGGGGTTCTACGTTTGGAATGAAGGCGCCGGGCTATTGGCAGTCGCCGAGGCCCAAATGGAGCCCATGTTGCTGCCGCGGCCCGCGGATTTCACTGCCGAGAAACCCAAGAATCCTTGGGACGAGTGGCTGCGCGCCGAGCTCGCCAAGTGAAAGCGGCGCGGCCCGTTCCAAGCCGCGGCTACGCGAGCTGGGACTAGCATCCCGCTAGGGCTCTGGCGGCGGCAAGAAGCCGTGCTTTTGCAGCAGCTCGAGTCCAGTCGGCCCGCGCAAGAAGCGCACGAGTTCCAAAGCTCTACCTGAATTTGCACTCGCCCGTGGCAGCACGGCCACGTAGCGAATCAGCGGGGCGCGCTCGCCTTCGACCACGAATTGGATCTGTACCTTCTTTGAAGCTCTTGCATCGCTGAAATACACGACCCCAGCCTGCTGAGCGCCACTGGCGACGGCGGCGAGCGTCATGCGCGAATCGAACGCCGATGCGCAACGCGGCTGCACTTGATTCCACAATCCCTCGCTTTCCAGCCAAGCTTGCGTGTAGCGTCCCAGGGGAACGTTGAGAGGATCGGCGACGGAGATGCGGTCCATGGCAAGCAGGTCGTGCGCGGCATGGAGCCTTGGATCCTCGTCCGTCGCGGGTTGTTGCATCACCACCGCCAAGCGATTGGATGCGATAGGGCTACGTGAGCTGGCGTCGAACGCGTGAGCCAAGCCGGGATCAAGGACCCACGCTTCGTCCGCGGAAAGCAGCAAGTCGGCGCGCGCTCCCGAGGCGATCTGGCGCGCCATGGTCTGGCTGGCACCGCTGGCGAGGTGAAAGGCCAAGTGCTGCGGCAGCCCCGGGTCGCGTTGCAAGTCTTCGAGGACCAAACGCAGGCTCGTCGCGCCGAACACGGTGAACGGCGGATCTTGATGCTCGCATCCGACCAGCTGCGCCAGGCACAAGATCGCGCCTGCCAATTGAGCCCTGTGCCGCTTCATGGGAGGAGATCATCATAGAAAGTCCGAGCCATCCACGCGTCCGGCAGATTGTGATTCCGAGTCTTCAAACTGACACTGCCGGAGCACCCCCCGGCGCAAGAGTTGTGCAGAATCCGGGTCGGCACTGGAAACTTGCGCGGCCTGTGTTTCTCATGACTGAATGGTCACCAAACTTCGATTCGGCGCCAGTCTTCTACTCGCATGTTCCTTGGCCTGCTCAAAACCCCAAGCCACGCCCACGAGCACCAATCCGTCTAGCACCAGCCAGGCGAGCGCGCCCGCCTCTGCGGGCGCTGCCACTTCATCCAAGGCACCTGCCAAGCTCGAACGACTGCGCTTGTCGGGCATCCCGGATGCCGACAAGGACAAGCTAAGCGCGCAGTACGCTGCCGTCACAAAGTACTTGACCGGAGTGCTCGGCGTCCCTGTCGAGTACGTCCATGCCCCAGATTACGCCGCCGCGGTTTCGGGCCTGGCCGCGAACAAATTGGACTTGGTTTGGCTGGGCGGAGTCACGGCCGTGCAAGCCGAGACCGAGACTGGCGGGCAAGCCGTGTTCGTCGCCGCGCGCGACACGGACTTGCGTTTCAAGAGCTACTTCATCGCCAACAAGGCGTTGATCGAAGCGGGCAAGTTCCAAGCGTTGCAGTCATTCGAGCCTGGCTCGCTGGCGTCCTTGGCTGCACTCAAGCCCAGCTTGAGCGGCCTGCGCTTCACCTTCGGCGCCAAGAGCTCGACCTCAGGCCACATCATGCCGCGCACATTCCTGGAGGATCCCGCCGTGGGAATCGAGCCCGAGCAGCACTTCAAGGCAGCGCCCGGCTATCAACTCCAAGGTGGCCACAGCGCAACCCTGGAAGCCGTGGCCAGCGGAGCCTTCGATGTCGGCGTGCTCAACTACTCCACCTGGGACAAGGCCGACGTCGCCAAGAAGCAAGCGGCGCCTGTCATCGCCGTTTCTCCCGAATTCGTGGACTACTGCTTCGTAGCCCACCAGCGCCTGGGCGAAGCTTGGATCCAGAAGTTGCGCACCGCCCTAGTGGAACTCGATCCCGCCCAGCCCGACCAAAAGGCGGTCCTGGAGGTGTTCAGCGCTTCCAAGTTCGTCAAGGTCGATCCCAAGGCCTGGGATGGAATCCGGGCCATCCTCAAGACCGGCAAGCAGCGCGGTATCCTGGACTAGCACGCGCCTTGTCCCGCTGGCGGCGCGGCGCACGGGCCAGGCCCCCTTCGAGCGCGACTTGACCAGTTCCCTTCCTCTTTTCCCAGCGACAACTGGCGTTGCTCCCAATGCGGCGTCGTTCGTCGTCCAAGACGTAGCGCTCGAGCTAGGAGGCCGCGCCGTGCTCGCGGACCTGAACTTGACCATCTCGGCCGGAGAGCGCCTGGCCGTGATCGGTCCGTCGGGTGCAGGAAAAACTTCGCTCCTGCGCCTACTCTCGGCCGCCATCTTGCCCACGCGCGGCCAGGTCACCGCGCTAAGCGTGCCTACGGCGGGTCTTTCCGCGCGCGAACTGCTGGCACTCAAGCGCCAGATCGGTGTCTTGCACCAAAGCGACAACCTGGTGCGCGAGCTGCGCGTGGTGCACAACGTGCTAATGGGCCGCTTGGGATCTTGGAGCCTGGCTCGCGCAGCATTTTCGCTGCTGGTTCCGCGCGAGATCGAACGCGCACGCGCGGCGCTCGAGCAGGTAGAACTCGAGCCGCGCTTGTGGGATTATCCCGGCGCGCTCTCGGGCGGCGAGCAGCAACGCGTCGCGCTGGCGCGACTCTTGGTGCAGGATCCGCGCGCGATCCTGGCGGACGAACCGGCGAGCGCACTGGATCCGCGGCTGGCTCGGGACATCGCCGCGCGCCTCTCGCGCCTGGCTAGCGAGGGTTCGCGCACGCTGGTCGTCTCCTTGCACGCCTTGGAGTTGATCGAGGGCCATTTCGACTCGGTGCTGGCACTCCAAGGTGGGCGCGCGCTCTGGCGCGGCTCGCCAAGCCAGCTCACGCCGCAACTCCTTCGCGACCTATACGGGAACCAGGCCAGCCAATGGAGCACCGCCAGCGCGGAGCGCGGGCCTGGCAGCGCGGGTTCCAAAGGTCGATCGCCCACGTGAGCACCGCTCATCCCTCGGCGGTCGGCCGACCCCTTCGCCCGCGCATCCTCGCATGGACGTTCTTGGCGTCCCTGGCCTTGGCGGCGTTCTGGCTGCCATGGAACTTCGAGTTCCTCGCGAGCGCAAGCGAACGTGAGCGCTCGCGCACGAGCCTTGTTGCCCTCGTCCAAGCCGCTCTGCACTTCGACACCTCGCCAGCGACGCTGCAGCTAGGCGCGCGCCTAGCGCTGGAGACTTTGGCCACGGCGAGCCTGGGCACGTTGTTGGGAGCAATGGGCGGATTCGTCCTGGCCTTGGGCGCCAGCCGCGCCGTGTGGGACCTGCCGCGCGCATACAGCCGGCAGCATTGGCCTATGCGCGCCGCGCTCGAAGGCTTTCGTGTGGTGCTCGACATCCTGCGCGGAATCCCCGACTTCGCTTGGGCTTTGATCTTGCTCGCCGGTCCCGGCCCCGGATCCGTGACCGGCATCCTGGCCCTGGGGCTCTCGATCGCCGGCATCCTGGGCAAGATCTACAGCGAGCTGTGGGATGCGCTGGAAGAAAAGCGCTACGCCATCCTTCCTGCAAGCGGTGCGTCGCGCCTGACTACGTTCTTGTACGGCATCCAGCCACAGACCGGTAAGGCCATGCTGTCCTACACGCTCATGCGCGCGGAGTGCGCGGTGCGCAACGCTTCCGTGATCGGGGTCGTCGGCGGCGGCGGTTTGGGCGGAGAATTGTTCGACCAATTCCATTTCGGCCGCTACTCCAGCGCGGCGACGCTGCTGTTGATCCTGTTTGCGCTGACAGCCGCTACCGACCTGGTCTCGGGCGTGATTCGCGGCCGCTTGCGTTTTGGCTCCGAGGGCGGCGCCAGGGACAAAGACGAACGCACTATGCACCCAGGCGCGCGATCTGCGGCTGGCGCCGCGCGCGCCGATCTGCGCCGGCGCGTCGCCGTGGTGGGCGCGGTCGCGCTGTGCCTGGGCGCGTTTGCGTTCAGTCAAAGATCCGCTTGGTCGCGGGCCGCCAGGGAACTGTCTTACATCGAGTGGCCTTGGATCCGCGATCAACTGTCGCGCCTGGCGAGTCCCGACCTGTCCGCGCGCACCCTGGGCCAAGCGCTTGGCGGCGCACTCTTACCGCTGCTCTTGGGACTGTTGTGCACGGCCTGTGCCGTGCTCTTGGCAGGACTTGCAGCCTATCCGATGTCGAGCCGCTTCCAACTGCGCTCGCGCCAGTTCACGATCGAGAGTGCGTCTGCCTTGCGGCGCGTCTGGCGTGGATGCGTCTACGCAGTCGCGCGCACCACGGCGCTCGTCGCGCGCGCGACGCCCGAGGTGGCTTGGCTGCTGGTCTTCGCGGCTGTCACACGCGCCGGCATCCTGCCGGCATTCCTCGCCTTGACGCTGCACTCGTTTGGCGTGCTGGCGCGGGTCTTTACCGAAGCCATCGACGATGTGCCCGCGCGCTACTTGGAATCGCACTTCGCCGGCCCGCGCGGCGCGACATTTCTCTACGCCGCGATCCCCCACTCGCTGCGTCCGTGGACAGCCTACGCTGCCTTTCAACTCGAAGTGAACGTGCGCGCCGGCGTCGTGCTGGGCATCGTTGGAGCCGGAGGGCTGGGCGACCGCTTCCACACGAGCATTTCCTTTTGGAGCCTGGAGCGCGCCAGCACGTTTGCCCTAGCCATGGTGCTCTTGACGCTGCTCCTGGACCGCGGCGCGCGCGCCCTGCGCCTCGCCCAAGTGGATTCGCGTACCTAGCGCGGGGCACCGAATGACAAACCTAGAGCCATTCGGAAGCTCCTCCCATCGTCATGTCGCCGCTGGAATCCCGTTCCCGAACGTCACATCCTAACGACCGCCCCCCGTGGCTGGATGGATGCGACCGCCATCGAGTCGCACCAAGATTTCCACCATGCGTTCGAGCGGCTCAGCCGCGGCATTGTCGCCAAAATTGCGCAAGACGATTTCCTTGGCAAACAGGTGCGTCAGGTAGCGAACCCGGCGTGCGTCGCTTGATTGCACTGCAAGATAGTCGCGATGTCCGGAATTGAACTCCCAGCGGCCGTCGGCCAGCCGCGAACGCCACCGTTCGCTTGGAGCGTGCACCGAGACAGGCTCCGGAATCCCAGATGTTCGTCCGCGTGCAGCCAAGTCGGCGACCACGGCGACTTCGACCTCCGACTGCGCTTGGATGCCTCCTTGAACGGCGCGGACGACGATTTTCGAAGTAGTTGACTCGCTGGCCGCGGTATAGATGGCTGAAGATGCATGCGCCTCTATTTCTCCCGCTCCTTCGACAGTCCACTCCCAGTCGAACGTACCTGAAGCGCTTCTGCCGTCCGCGTCCAGCGCGCTGGCGCGCATGCGGCGCGAAGCTCCCGGCGTAAGTCTTAAGCGGGCCGGCTCGACGCGCACAGCCGCGAGAGGTCCAGCAGGAAAGAGTTGTGCGTCCTCGAAAACGCTTGCAGTGCGCGCATTACCAGCGTCGCCTAGGAGTTCGCCACCGAGCCCGCCGGAGGCCTTTGGCGCGGTATCGAGGAGGCCCTGCTCACTAGCAAGCGACACTCCCTCTGCATTTGCACCACTACAAACGCCGTCCTTGCCCCGCACGTCCATCAGGTCGTATTCGGGCAATTCGACGGCAACTCGGCGAAACTGGCGCCGGATCTCCCGCGCCACATGTTCCAGTTTCTGCTCCGCTCGCTGCCGCTCCTCATCGCGCAGTACGGCCGTGAGCTGCGAAGCAACTCCGTCGAGCGCACGCAAAAAAGCACTTGCGGCGTCGTCGTGTTGAAATCCACGGCGCGTCCCGGGAGCTACTTCCAGCTCCGGAAAGTCGATCACGCCCTCCAGCCGGCCCGACGACCAGGGCGCTCCCAGCCCCTCGTCGCCTTCGATCGTGGCAATGTCATCGAGCACGGTCGTGCCTCCGCAAGCAAGCTGCACGCGCCCGATCCGGTCTTCGTCGGGCGAGACAAGGTAGAGTTCGACACGCGCATCGTCACGTCCCGGAACCGCCAATGTGGTGAACTCGCGCAGTGGGGTGCCCACGAAGCGCTGGGGACGCACGACAAAATGCTTCGCAGCCGAGCCGCGCGACACACGATCTTCGATCCGGATTTCGATACTTCGCGCGAGCAACTGGCCGCGTAGCTCGCTCGCTAGGTACGACTGCAATCGGCTCGGTCGAACCTGACGCTCGGCGCCCTGCAAGATCCCGCGTATGACGACTTCCGTGAAAGTATCCGCCTCGTCAAGCCGCCGCGAACGCGCCCGAATGATCGAAGCGCTTTCCTTGTCGCGCTCTAGGCGCAGAATGAGAACGTCGCCAC
>JAKFYL010000020.1 GCA_021730845.1 Planctomycetota bacterium
GGTACGGTACTGCCAATACGGTACCGCCAATACGGTACTGCCAATGCGGTACTGCCGGAATTAAGCCTGGTGCGGTACCGCCGCACAGCCACACATCAGCCTGCCGGCCGCGCAGCGCCGTTACTTGTGGCTCAGGCGTAGGTATGTCGGTGGTTCCTGCCCTGTTCCCCTGCCAAGCGCCGGATGTACCAGTGCACCCAGCCCCTCCCCAATTCGGTGCGGGGCAGGTAGATGGTGAGGCGCGTCCCGGATTTCCTTGAATCGGTACTTTCTCTTCGAACGTCCGGCTTGCCGCCCCGTCCCAGGTCGTGGCTGATCAAGCTTTGGTAAGGGCGCCGTTGATCCGGGCCCGCTTGGGCCGCTATGCTCCCCGGCCCGTCGGACCTCTGTGGGCATGGCCGCGCGCCATGGCTGCCTGGGTTCGCGTGCAGGGTGCTCCCCGTCCTGCACGACGCAGTGATCTTGGCTCCGGTAAAGCTGGAATCGTTCCCGCGAAGGCCGAGCACGTCGACCCGCGAGGTCGGCGAGCCAGCGCTTTCCAAAGCAGGGACGGCTCCCACGCCAGCCGGACCGTGCATCGAATTCCCTCAACAGTCCCACCTCCCCCCGGTCTTGATTGCCGTTTCACGTGGCAACCTGACTCGATCCTCACCCACCATGCCCGTTCGAGGCGTTGCCATCGGACCTAGCGAGGCCTGACCTCATCATGCGCGTTCGCCAACTGATCCTTCCTACGCTGGCCGTATCCCTTTTTGGAGCGTGCCGATTCGACGCGAAAAACGATGGCGCCAAGTACGAGGTGACCACCCGCGTACCCGGCGAACTCTCGGCGGCCACGGAGTTCGAAGCTGCCGCTGAACCCAGCGCTCCCGGTGCCACCAAGCCGTCGGCCGCTCAACCGACGCCGGCCAGCTCGCCCAAGGTCGCACCTGGGATGGTGCCCGGCGCCGCGATTAGCGCCCAGCAAGGCGGCGGAGAATTGACGGCCGCCCAGTTGCGCGTGCAGCAGCGCGACTTCCTGGCTTCGCACCTGATCAAAGCCGGCGACGAACAGGCGGCCGCGGGCAACTTGGAAGCCGCGCTCAAGCACTATGCCGATGCCTTGGACGTCGATCCCGTCAACATCCAGGCCAAGGCCGGCTTCGCGCGCACGCAGGCCGCCCTGGGCGACCGCTTCCAAGGCGCGGCCGATTTCTTCCAGGACGCCCTGGCGCGCGAGAGCGTGCAGCGCGCCCAGGCCCGCATCGCGGCCGACTTGAAGTCCAGCCAAGGCGACAGCGCCTTGCGTGGCAACGATTTCGAGACCGCCGCCGAGAGCTACCGCGAAGCGCTGGTGATTCTGCGCTTCCACCCACTGATCGCCAGCGAGAGCCTGGACGAGCAAGTCCTGCGCGGCAAGCTCGACAACGCGCTCAAACTCTTGGACGAAGCCAAGGCGAATGAAACCGCCAAGGCCGCACAAGAGGCCGACGCGCTGCAGAAGAAGCGCGAAGACGAGGCCAAGACCTACCGCAAGGACAAGCTCACGCGCCTGTGGAAGGACTCCAACCAGGCCTTCGTGTCCAACAACTACGCGCGCGCCGAATCCATGGCGCAGCAGATTCTGCTCGAGGACCCAGGCAACGCGGCCGCGACCGCCATGCGCGACGCGGCCCAAGCCGCCCGGCACATGTCCTTCAACGAGAAGACGCGCCGCGACTACCGCGAGCAGTGGATGCGCACCTTCGAGGAGCTGCAAACCAGCGACGTTCCCCAGACCGACGTGCTGGAGTTCGACTTGAAGGTTTGGAACGACGTCCAACAGCGCCAACCGCTGGAGTTCACCACTTCGGCCGGTGAGGCTTCGGATCAGGACCGTCAAGCCGTGCTGGATCGCTTGGAGCGCGTGCGCTTCGCCCCTAATTTCGTGGGCAGCGACGGCAACGGTTCGCAACTGGAAGACATCGCAGCCTTCTTGCAGAACTTGACCGGCGTCAACTTCCTGGTCAGCTCCAAAGTCACCGACGAACTGGGCGACGAAGAGAAGACCATCAAGCTGGACTTGCCCGAGCGCAACGTGCGCACGGTCTTGGACATGATCCAAGAGACCAGCGAGAATCTGCGCTGGAAGGTCGAGCATGGCGTGGTGATGTTCGTTACCAAAGAGGAGATGATCGGCGGCCAAGTGCTGCGCATGTTCGACGTGCGCGATATCATTCGCCCGATCCCCAGCTTCCCCGGCCCCGAAATCAACATCGAACCCTCGGACGGCTTGCCAGACGAAGCCACCGCGGAAGAGAACGAGGAGCGCGAAGGCCTGGTGGTCACGGGCCAAGTGCTCGACCAACTCATCCGCGACAACATCGCTCGCGAGTCTTGGAACGAAGATCCCAAGAATTCCGTGCGCATCACGCCCCAGGGCACGATGGTCGTGTACCAAAAGCCCGAAGTGATCGAGCAGATCAAGTCGCTGCTCGACGACCTGCGCGAAGCGACCGGCATCATGGTCGACATCCAAGCGCGCTTCCTGAAAGTCGAAGACAACTTCCTGGAAGACATCGGCATCGATTTCCGCGGCCTGGGGCAACCGGGCCTGGGTACCAACTCGTTCTTGAATGACTTCGGCGACCCCGCCACCCAAGGCGACTTGGGCAAGGAAATCGGCCAGGGATCGGACCTGGGCGCGTTCTACGACGAGGGCGGCGACGGCGACATCAAGGGACGCGTCGAAAACTTGTACGACACCGCGCTGGGTGACACGGACGTCCTGACGGGCGCCGGTGGTCTGTCCTTCCAGTGGACGTACCTGAACGACTTGCAACTCGAGATGATCTTGCGCGCGGTATCCAAGTCCGAGCGCATGGAAGTCGTCACGGCCCCGCGGCTGACCGTGTTCAACACGGCCCGTTCGAACTTGGCCGTACTCAACCAGGTCGCCTACGTCCAGGATTTCGACGTGGAAATCGCCCAGGCGGCGTCGATCGCCGACCCGATCGTCAACGTCATCCAGGACGGCGTGGTGCTGGACGTTCGGCCGGTGGTGTCCGCCGACAGGCGTTTCATCCTGATGGAACTGCGCCCGACGGTGGCCGTGCTCAAGCGCCCGATTCTCAACCAGGCCACGACGCTGGGCAGCCAGAACTCGGTCACGATTCAGCTGCCCGAGCTGGACATCCAGCGCGTGCGCACCACCGTGCCAATGCCCGACGGCGGCACGGTCATGCTCGGCGGCCTGAAAGTCTCGGAAAAGCAAGACCTCCGTTCCGGCGTTCCGATCATGAACAAGCTGCCTGTCGTGCGCTTCCTGTTCGAGCGCAAGGGCCAGTACGTGAGCAATCGCAAGCTCTTGATCCTGATCAAGGCCAACATCGTGATTTCCTCCGAGGTCGAGCCTGAACTGAGCGAACTGGGCCGACGCTAGCGAGCACTCTCGCTGCGCGAGCCACCGGCCCCTCCCCTTCCAGGCGTGGGGCCGGTGTCCGCGGAGCCGAGCCTCTCGTGAGGAGCGCAACCGGCGCGTACCGGCAAACGACCTTTGCACCTAGAACGATCGATGAGACACCCCCTTAACCGGTTCGCCCTGATTGCGATTGGCAGCTTGACCTTCGCGAACGCGGGTCATGCATGCCTGACCGGCGCGAGCCAGGGCTCCGCCAGCAGCGTGGAGTCCGAGATTCAGTTCGCGCGCGGTTTGGCGCAGGAACTTGGATTCGTTGACCTGGCCGGAAAGGTCATCGCCAAGCTCGAGAGCTCGGGGGCCGCCGCCAAGCAGGCCGATCAGTTGGCGCTCGTCAAATGCCAGCTGTTCGTCGAGGGCGCCAAGATCGACTCCGCGCGCCGGGACGAACTGCTCGAACAGGCCCAGGCAGCCTACGAAGGCTACATCGCGAACAACCAGTTCTCGGACCAGCGGCAGCGCGCCGAGAGCGAATTGATCGGCGTGCTCAACATGGCAGCGCGCTCGCACACCATAGCCTTGGAAACGGCCACCGGCGAGGCAGCCGCCAAGCGCCGCGAGAAGTTGACCGCACTGCTGGAGAGTTCGATCTCCAAGTCCAACGCGGTGGTCAGCGGGCTATCGAGCATCGATCCGGAGGAGCGCAGCGAAGCCGAACGCACGCGCATGTTCGAGTTGCTGTACAGCCTGGGCGAGTCCCAACTGCTCTTGGCCAAGAACCAAGAGAATCCGGGCTTCATGTACGAGCAGAGCCGCAAGGCGTTCGAACGCCTCAGCGACGAGGCCGGTGAAGGCTCGCCTTGGTCCCTGCGCAGCATGGTTGGAACCGGCGAGGTTCACATGGCCATGGGCGAACCCGACACGGCTTCGGATTACTACTCCTTCGTCGTGGATCTGTGCATCCCGCGCGACCTGGACCTTTGGCAAGAAGCCTCCAAGGACCTTTCGCCGGCTGACAAGGCTCAGCGCTGGTTGTTCGTGCAACTAGCCACGGACGGCCTAGTGCGCTCGCTTTCCGCTGCGGGCAAGCCCGCCGAAGCGGCGGCTGCCGGCTTGTACTACATCAACACCTGGAAACGCGAGGGCTTCGAGCTCTCCCAACCGCTCGGGCACCTGAGCCTGCTGGCAGTCGCGCGCGCACTGGTCGATGCCGACGGATATGTCGGCGGCAGCCTCAGCGAAGGCAATCTGGAGTGGTTCGCTTCGCCGGAAGAAATGAGCGCCAAGTTCGGCAATCCGCGCAACCAACGCAGCGCGCTGGATTTGGCCTTGAGCCAAGCCCAAGCGGTCAACGACGACAACCGCGGAACGAATTTGCAGGTGCGCGCGCAAAAGGTCATCAGCGCGATCATTTCGCGCCCGGGTGTGAAAGTGGCGCCGGAGGTGCTGTTCGAGGCCGCGCAAGGCGAGTACAACGACCGCAATTACCCCACCGCGGTTGAATCCTTCAAACGCGTGCTGGCCGCCCTGGACGGCGCCGACAAAGCCAAGCGCACGGAACTGGGCGGCAAGGTGCTGTACCACATCGGCGTTTCCTTGCAGCGCATGCAGCGATCGATCGAGGCCGCCAAGGCTTTCGAGATTGCGCTCGAGCGCTACCAAGGCGACCCGGAGTACGACGTGCAGAACGCCAACGGCTTCTACGCCGTCATGCGCGAACTGCGCCGCTCGATGAAAGGCGACGCGGAAGTCGAACGACTGTTCACCAAGTCCGAAGGCATGAAGGCCAAGTTCAGCACCGCCACCGCCGGTGATATCGACTTTGGCAACGGCATGAAACTATTCGAAGCAGGCGAGTTCGAACAAGCCATGGCCAAGTTCACGGCCGTCGGCAAGGACAGCGATTCCTACGAAAAGGCCCAGGTGTTCCTAGGCGCTTGCTCCATCTCGGCCAAGAAATACGCCGAAGGCGAAAAGGTCCTCGATCGGTATTTGAATTCGTACCTCAAGGAGCCGGCCAACGCGCAGGTCGGCGGCATGCGCGCCACGCGCCGCGAGGAAGCGCGCGCGGCGGCTTACTCCTACTGGGGACTGTCCCAGTTCAAGCAAGCCGAGGCCTCGGGATCCAAGGAGCAGTGGGCCAAAGTGATCGAGCTGCTCGAGGGGTACCACACCCGATTCAAGGGCCAAGATTTGTTCGCTGCCGCGGCTTTCTACCGGGTCATGATCGCGCACCTCAAGCTCGGTGATCGCCCGAAGGCCAAGGCCGTGTTGGAGACGCTGCTCAAGACCTTCCCGGAGAACAAGTTCGCCGTCTATGCCGCCCAGGACTACTACAAGATCTTGAAGGACGCGCGGGAGAAGGAAACCGACCCCGAGAAGAAGCGCGCCCTGCTGCGGGAAATGGCCGAGAACATGCAGATCGCCAACCGCGGCGCGACTGCTCCCAAGTACGCCAACTTGCGCAACGAGGCCGACCACTGGATGGAACTGGGCGAATGGGCCACGGCCGAAGAGCTGTTGGTGCGCATCCGCGACAACTTCGGCGCGACCGAGGCCGAGAAAATCACGAGCTACGTGCTGCCTGATCTGGGCAAGGCGCTGGTCATGCAGCGCAAGGTGCAGGCCGCCCAAGAGGTGCTGCAAAGCGTGGTCAGGGACGAAACGAAGAAGGCCACTCGCGAAACGGCCACGACCTACGCGCGCGCCGTGGGCGGCTGGCTGGAAACCGAGGCCGGCACGCCGGTCAAGATCGTGGTCGTGCCAGGCGTTGGCGGTGCGGAGGCGTTCAAAGAAGCCACGGATATCTACGTCAAACTCGAAGGCGCCTTCCCCAAGTACAGCGCCGAGTGGTACGAGAACAAGTTCCAGCTGTTCTACGTGTATTACCGGTGGAGCCAAATCGACAGCAAGAAGCTCGAGTTCGTCCAGGGCGAGCTCAAGAAATTCGCGACCGATCTAGGCGCGGGCTTCGAACACGAGAACATCGCGCCGCCCTTGCGCGCGAAATACAAGTGGCTCCACGAAAAGGTCGGCAAATGACGCGCGCACATGTTTTGGGCTGGGCCGGGTTGACGAAGTCGCGGCTCGTTTTGCGCGCAGCCCTGACGGTGGCGGCCGGCCTGGTCGCCGTGGAGGGCGCCCGCGCTCAAACGCCGGCCCAGGCAGCGCCCAAGGCTGCCACGCGTCCGGACCAAGTGTTCGTCCGTCGCAAGGACGGCAGCACGGTTCGCGAACTGGGCGTGGTCGTCAAGAACGAGATCCAGAACGTCTCCGTCGAAGCCGGCGGCAAGACCGTGCAGATCGACAGCGCGAACGTGGTGCGCATCCACTTTGGAGATGTTCCGCCCGCGTTCGTCGAGGGCAGCGAAGCCTTCGAGCGCGGGGACGTCACGGCCGCTGCGGCCAAGCTGTTGCTCGCCGCGGGTGACGCGTCGGTGCGCGAGGTCGTGCGCGCCGAGGCGCGCTGGATCGCGTGCCAAGCCCTGTTGAGCGCCGGCGCGAGCGACCCCGCCCAGTTGATCGAGGCCGCCAACCAGTCGGCCACCTTGGTGCGCGAACATCCGCTGACACGCCAGTTGCCGCTGGCTCGGCAATTGGGCGCGCGAGCCAACTTGCTGGCCGCCAAGTACGCGGAATCGGCCGCTTTGTATCGCTCGATCTTTGCCGAATTGCAGGGCGACCAGGTCACCCCCGGCTACGAGCGCACGTTCTGCCTCGCCCAAGGATTGGCTGCCGCGCGCGCTACCTTGATGGCGGGCGACACCTTGGCTGGCAGAGAGATCTACCAGTCCCTGTCCGCAACCTTGGGAACGGCGCTGGCTGCCACGCCGGCCGATGACCCAGGCCGCGTGCAATTGCAGCGCATGCTCGACGAAGCCACGCTGGGCGAAGGCTACGCCGAATTGTCCGCCAAGAACACGCGTCCGGCCCTGACCTTCTTCCAGAACAAGTACAAGGCCCTCACGCCGGAGTCGTCGGAAACCTTGCGCATGGCGACGCTCATGGGCCTAGGCGAAGCCCTGCTCGCGGACGGCAAGCCGACGGAAGCGCGCTGGCTCCTAGCCGAAGTCAGTGCCTTGGAATGCGTCGACCGCGACCGCACGGCCCAGGCGCTCTTGCGCTTGGCTGAATGCGCCCTCAAGACCACCGAGAGCAATGCGCGCGAGAGCGCGCGCCTGTGGCTCACGGCCATCGACAAGAATTTCGGCGATACTCCTTACGCCGCCAGCGCCCGCGAGCAGCTCAAGAAATTGGGCTAGCGCGTCGGCACTGGTGGCGCTTGATTGCAAGAAATCCACGAGCCCCCTAGCGTTCCCCCCTACACTCTCCCAGCGAACACCTACGCGTCCAGACTCCCCGTGACCTTCTTGGGGCCTGCCCCGGGTCATGCTTGGAACGCGATTTCTACCCCGATTCCTCCCTGACCCCATGAGACCGAAGTTCACCTTTGCCATGAATTCCACCCGCTTCGAACACTTGCTCGACATGGTTGCCTTGCGGGTGGCCCCGCTGGCGGCCGCCGTGTGCTTGGTTGCACCCAACGCTCTGGCCCAAGACGCCTCGGCTGCTTCCACTCCCGCGGGACCCACGGTCAAGTAGCTGTCAATCCTCGACTACATCGTGATGTCGGGATTCGTCGGCTGGTGCATCGTCTTACTCTCGATCCTGGCCCTGGCCATGGTCTTGGAGAACTACGTAACCCTGCGCCGGGACCGGTTGGCGCC
>JAKFYL010000146.1 GCA_021730845.1 Planctomycetota bacterium
CGCCTGGGGCATGGCCACCGTGCAGGGGTTCAACGGCGCGGGGGACACGGCGACGCCGACCTGGATGCACTTCTTCGCGTTCTGGGTGCTGGAAATCCCGCTGGCCTGGAGTTTGGCCCAGGGCTTGGAATGGGGGCCCCAAGGGGTCTATTGGGCCGTGTGCATCTCAGAATCGGTCCTGGCCCTGATGGGGGTGGTCCTGTTCCGTCGCGGCAAGTGGAAGCACGCCCGGGTGGCTGCCGACGTAGGATCATGAGTTCCAAGGACTCTCACCCATTATTGATCCATGAGCCTCAGCACGATTCCCGAAGTTCTCGAGGACCTGCGCCAAGGGCGCATGATCATCCTGGTCGACGACCCGGGCCGCGAGAACGAAGGCGATCTGGCCCTGCTGGCCGAGTTCGCTACTCCCGCCGCCATCAACTTCATGGCGCGCGAGGCGCGCGGGCTGATCTGCTTGCCGCTGGCGGGCGAAATCTGCGATCAACTGGGCCTTCCCATGCAGGTGCAGAACAACACCAGCCGCATGGGGACGGGTTTCACGGTATCGATCGAGGCCGCCGAAGGGGTCACCACGGGCATTAGCGCCGCCGACCGTGCGCACACCATCCAATGCGCGGTCAAGCCCGGTGCGCGGCCCGAGGATTTGGTGCGTCCCGGACACATCTTTCCCCTGCGAGCGCGCGAGGGCGGGGTGCTGGTGCGCGGCGGCCAAACGGAGGGCATCATCGACCTCGCCCGCTTGGCCGGAAAGCGCCCGGCCGGCGTGATCTGCGAGATCATGAGCGCCGACGGAAGCATGGCGCGCATGGGCGAATTGGAGGAATTCGCACGCACCCACAAGCTCAAGATCTGCACCATCGCGAGCCTGATCGCCTGGCGGCGGCGGCACGAACGTCTGATCGAGCCGGTGCAAATGGACGTGCCGCTGCCGACCCCCTACGGCACGTTCGCGGCGCACCTGTTTCGCTCCAAAATCGACCAAAAGGAGCACCTAGCCCTGACGGTTGGCATGCCCGGACCGGGGATCGATGGGCCGCGGGCCGCCGTTGCGGAGCCGGTCATGGTGCGGGTCCACTCCGAGTGCCTGACCGGCGACCTGTTCCGGTCGCTGCGCTGTGATTGCGGGGCCCAGCTGGACCGTGCGCTCGAAATATTGGGCCGCGAGAAGCGCGGCGTCCTGGTGTACATGCGCCAGGAGGGCCGGGGAATCGGGCTCGAGAACAAGCTCAAGGCCTACCGGCTTCAGGACCAGGGGCTGGACACGGTCGAGGCCAACCAGGCCCTGGGCTTTGCCGCGGACCTGCGCGAGTACGGTTTGGGCGCCCAGATCCTCAGATACTTGGGGGTGCGGCGCATGCGCCTCTTGACCAACAACCCCAAGAAAATTGCCGGATTGGCGGGTTACGATTTGGAATTGGTCGCCCAGGTGCCCCTGTGGACCGAACCTAACCCTATGAATTTGAAGTACTTACGTACCAAGCGCGACAAGCTGGGGCACCGCCTGGAAGTGGTCGATCACCCCTCGGGCAAGGCCCAAGATCAAGGCAAGGAGCCGGAATAGGTCCAAGGGGTGGAGCGTCCAAGCTCCACCATGGGTTCCACCCTCATGTCGCTGGCCGCCAAGGAAGACCAAACGCTGGTTCGGGAGTGCCTGGAAGGCAATCCGCTCTCGTTCCAGCTGCTAGTCGAGCGCTACCAATCGCGGATGTTCGCGCTGGTGCGGCACTACGCCAAGAACCCGGTCGACATCGAGGACATCGTTCAGGATGCCTTTCTCAAGGCCTTTCGCCGCCTGGGCAGCTTTCAGCAGCACTCGAGCTTCTATACCTGGCTGTGCCGAATCGCGATCAACACGGCCCTGGACTGGCTCAAGCGCAGCGGTCGCAACCCAGTGGTTGCTTCACAGGATCCGGACTTGCTCGCTACGGAGTCCTCGTCGACGGATAGCGCGGCTGGCACGGCCATGCGCTCGAACATTCCGGCGCCCGACGCGAGTCTGGCGCAAAGCGAAGTCGCAGCAATCACACAGGAGGTCCTCGCGGGCCTACCCGACATCTTTCGAACCGTGCTGGTGTTGCGCGAATTCGAGGAACTTTCCTATCAAGAGATAGCCGACGTCCTGGGCATTTCGATCGGCACGATCGAATCGCGGCTGTTCCGAGCACGGGCGCGATTTCGGGAGCGCCTGCTGCAACTACATCCCGAATTCGGCGAGGCGTGAGCGCATGACTTGCAGGCTTCGATTCATGGAGGTTTGGGCGTGAGTGCAACTGCGGAACCGCTGTCCTGCAATGACGCGCGTGGCATGGTCGGCGCGTATGTCGACGGGGAACTTTCGGAAGCACAGGCTTCCGTTCTGCGTCAGCATTTGCTCGCTTGTGTCACCTGCCGCGGGTCGACGCAGAGCCTGAAGTCGCTCAAGCGTTGGTTCGCGGCCGAGGCTGCCGAGCAGCCCGTGACGGTTCCGACCGGCTTCGCCGCGCGCGTGACGCGCCGCGCTTTCGCGGGAGACACGGGCGAACGGAACGGCGGTTCTGTGTCTGCGCCGCTGCCGCAAGTGGTTGCGGTTGGCGCTTCCGACACTTCTGGCGCGCGCTCCACCGCAGCGCGCCTGCACTCGTTCGTGGTCGGTATGACCGGCCTGGCTGCCGCCGCGGCCGTCGTCGCGGTACTGGCGATCCAAGCCCAAAAGCGACCCGCGGAGCGCGATTTGCGCGCCGACGACAGCGCCATCCCTTCCACCAGCCAGCTCATCGACCAACTCGATGCGCTGAACCGCGCAGAGGAGCAAGGCGAGTTGGGCCAGGATCGCGCCCCCGAGTCCAGCCAGCCCGCTTCCGCGGGACAGGCTTCCCCCAAGCAATAGTTCGACCTGGGGGCCTAGAGCGTTCGTGTCGTTGCGCGTGTGGATCTGTCTGTGTGCGTTGTGTGCCTTTGGCGCCGGCCTTGGAATCGGCTGGTGGACGCGCGGTCAGAAGGACCGGACCCAAGTCGAGCAATCGGCGTTCCATGCCTTCGAGCAGCGATTTTGTGCCGAGTTCGATTTGGAACCCGCGCGCGCGCGCGCCTTCCATGCCCTGCTGCAGAACTACGAAAAGGACTTGGAACGGGCCCGCGAGCAGGCGCTCTCGGACGGCATGGCCAGCCAAGGACCGGGGCTAGCCCAATTGGGGCGGCGCTACCGCGATTGGATCCGAAATTTCGTGCTGCCCCCCCAGTCGCGTGAGCAATTCGATCGTCTGTCCCAAGACTCCCTAGCCTGGAAAACCGTAGAGTAAGCCCATGGCCCGCAGTTGTGGAATTCGAATCGGTTCGCGCCGCTATGAACTCGTGGTGCTCGAAGGCAATCCGCGCAAGCACCGCATCAGTGCCTTCGCCACGGGTGAATTCGCCCGCGGCGGCGAGGACCCGGTCGCCGACACGATAGCCGAGCTCAAACTGTTGGCCAAGGAGCACGACATCCCCACCGACTCCATCGGCGCCGCGATCGATTCCGGCTTGGCGGCCTTTCGCACGCTGAAGCTGCCCTTGGGGGACATGGAGAAGATCGGTCAAGTCATCAAGTTCGAGGTCGAAAGCCAACTGCCGCAGTGGGACATCGGCGAGGTGGTCATCGACTACGTAAAACTCGACGAGGCCACTGACTCGTCGGAAGTGTTGGTGACCGCGGTCCAAAAACCGGACTTGGTGCGCGAGATCGACATCCTCACCAAGGCGGGCCTGGAACCCCTGGAAGTGGAGATCGAGGCTACGGCCATGGTCAACGCTGCGCTAGCAGCCGATCTGTGCCACGCCGACGACGCGCAAATCCTGGTTCACATCGGCGATGCTTCCAGCGCGGTCGTGGTCGTGGATGGCGGCAAGTTGCGCTCCATGCGCGCCATCCACATCGGCTCCTTCTCCCACGAGCCTGGGGCTCCGGCGCTTGCAGCGGTCGCGGACGAGCCCGCCGCGGAGGCAGACAAGGCCGTCGGCACCAAAGCCAAGCCCGCGCCGGGGGCCAAGCCCGCGCCGGGGGCCAAGCCCGCGCCGGAACCTGAGCCCACGCCGGCCGACGAGGGCACGATCTACATCGAGCAGATCGACGACCAGGAACAACAACGCCTCATCTCGGCCAACGTGCAGCGCATCCGCCGCGAAATCGGGCGCACGCTCTCGGGAGCCAACACCAAGAACCCGATCGAAGCCGTGTACGTGTGCGGCTGGGAATTGCCCGACTTGGTCGGCACGCAGATTTTGGACGTGCCGGTGTACGAACTGGACGTGTTCGAGGAAAACTCGGGACAGCCGGCCCAAGGCGCAGCCCCGCTCGTGGTGGCCTACGGCGTCGCGCTGCGACAACTTGGGTCTTCGGCCGTGCCGGCCTCCTTGCGCCGCGAGAACCTGCGCTACGCAGGCAAGCTCGAGCGCATCGAGCTGCCCGCAGCCATCGCGGCGCTGCTCCTGGTGACGTTGCTCGCGATTTTCAACATCTTCGAGAAATCGCAGCTCAAGCGTGTCACGCAGCACACCCGTTATTGGTTCAAGAGCGCGGCGAACTACATGTTCGACGACCCCAAGCGCGGCTACGCCGGCAAGCTCGAACGCCCGCTCAAGGAAGTCGACGATTATTTCACCAAGATTCGCAAGGCCAACGAGAAGCCCGGCATCACGCCCGAGACCAATCCGCTCAGCGATCCTGAGCGCACGCCGCTCGCGCAGATGTCGTTCGTGGACGCGGCTCTGCGCCGGCGCATCGCCGAGCTGAACACGGAGCTGGGCAATACGGGCGAAGTCACCCAGCCGCAATCGGCGCTGGAAGCGCTGACGCGCGTCATGGCCGTCATTGCGGACCTGGGCGAGGACAAAGTCGGCCGCATCGCCGTCAAACGTGTCGAGTCGCGTTACGAGGCCGGCACGGAAACGCGCGCGGATACGGTGCGCATCACCATGGCCGTGTCGTTCTTCGCCGACAGCGCTCTGGAAGCCACCAACCACCTCGAGCAGCTGTTCCTATCCAACCTGCGTGCCCAGCCGTGGGTCGTGGAAGTGCCCGAACGCGGCAGCAAGGAGTTCCCGGACGGAAAGGGAATTTATGTGGAGAATTTGAACATCATCTGCGACCTGTCCAAGCTGGAACGGGGGACCGCGCCGTGAAGAATTTCCTGGCAAACCTGAACTTGGAGCGCTGGATCATCGTCCTAGCGCTGATCAGCTCGGTCGTGCTGGCCTTCACCGGCTACCGTTTGCGTCGCGAGCGCATCGAACTCGAGGCCTCGCTCGGCACCAAGGTGCCGCTCCTGGCGCAAGACATGCTCGTGCATAGCCAAGAGTTCTCGCGCCTGGACAAGGAAGCCGACCGCGAGGGACTCAAGGGCGGGCAAGCCGATCCGCAGTCCTACGTGCGCCGCGTGGCTGGAGATCCCAAGGTCGCCATCGGGTCGATCAGTTTCGTGGCTCAGCCCGAACGTGAGACGCGCAAGGGCATCAAGGACAAGCGCTACGTGATCGCGCCGCAGGACCCCAAGAAGTCCTACCGCCGCGAAAACATCGCGCGCTTTTTGTGGTTCCTGGAGAGCGAAAGCCGCCGCGTGAAGGTCACGCGCGCCGTGCTCGAGCGCGCGGACCGCAATCCCGATCCGACCTTCATTGGCGAAGACCTTTGGACTTGGGAAGCGGACCTGACTTCGCGCGTCAAGGCCGAAGAGAAGAAGGCCATCAACTAGCGCCCGGGATGAAGGCCGGGCACGCTACGCCAAACTCCGCGGACTTTGCAGGTGGCTGACCGAAAGTTCCCGCGATTTGAAGTCGAGGTCTAGGCGCCAAGGTAGCGCGAGCTGGGGTTGCTTCTTCCGTGTTCCGATCGCACGGCCGAAAAGCGCCTGCAGCATGATTCCTAGGCCCACCGAAGCCACCCCGGTTCCGTCCTGTGACCTGTCGCGGGCCGGGTGAAGCGCAGGGACGTGCCAGTGTGTAAGCGTTTGCGTGCTGGCGGCTAGCAGGCAGGATTCGGTTCGAATCCAGCGGCCGAGCGCAAAAGGTAGCCGGCAACGCATCACATGCCTGTTACCTAGGCGCTCGAGTCACCTAGCTGACCTACCCGCCTCAGGGGCGTTTCCATCCAAACAAAGAATAGGGCCGTACCTATGAGCTCCCGCACTATGGATTTCCAGGAGTCCCCCATCGCTACCATGCTCGCAAGCGCCTGTTGTGTGCCCGCCAACCTGACCGAGCGCCAGAAAAACGGACCGGCGCAGACCCCGGTGACCGGGCATGCCAAGAGTGATTGGGTGCCTTCGATTGGATCTAAGTCACTGGCGCGTCAACGTCCTTGCGGGGTTCGGGAACCTGGGGCTTTCCCAGGACTGCGAAGGAGTGGCACCGGAGCCGGGCGGAAGTCCGTCGGGCCGGCGAGCGCCGCGATTTTCTGCACATTGGCGCTGGCCGGTTCGGCCATGGGGCAGGAGACGAGCTTGGTGAGTGTCGACTCAAGCGGCGGGCAGTCGAACTGGTTCAGCCAAGCCCCTGCGATGTCCGCCGACGGCCGCTACGTGGCGTTCCAAACACTAGCCAGCGATCTCGTGAGCGGAGACACAAATGGAGTTCTCGACGTCATTGTACATGATCGTCAGAGCGGCGTTGCCCAGCGCGTGAGCGTCAGCTCGGGCGGAGCGCAGGGAAACGCTCAAAGCATTCTTCCATCTATTTCTGGCAACGGCCGTTTCGTGGCATTCATCAGCAGCGCCAGCAACCTCGTGGCTGGAGATGCCAACGGGTTCGATGACATCTTCGTCCACGACCGTCAGAACGGCACTACGGAGCGCGTCAGCGTCGACTCGAACGGGGCGCAGGGCAACTCATTCAGCTTCAACCCTTCGATCTCAGCGGATGGCCGTTTCGTGGCGTTTGACAGTAACGCCAGCAACCTTGTCGCGGGGGATACGAACAATGCTACGGACGTATTCGTGCACGATCGCCAAAGCGGCATCACACAGCGCGTGAGCCTTGATTCGGGCGGTGCTCAAGGAGACAGCGTCAGCGCTCGCCCGTCAATTTCCGCCGACGGCCGATACGTCGCCTTCGACAGCACGGCGACGAATCTCTTCGGCGGAGACACGAACGGAAGGGAAGACGTCTTCGTCCATGACCGCCAGAGCGGTAGTACCCAGTGCGCTAGCGTGAGTTCGAGTGGAGTTCAGGGCGACAGCTACAGCATGACCCCTTCGATCTCGGCCGACGGCCGTTATGTGGCGTTCCACAGCGTCGCCAACAACCTCGTCAGCGGGGACACCAACGTGGTGGGATGGGACGCCTTCGTCCACGACCGACAAACCGGTGTCACCGAGCGCGTAAATGTCACCTCGAACGGAGCGCAGGCGAACGGCAGCAGTTTGAACACATCGATCTCGGCTGACGGCCGGTTCGTTGCATTCGAGAGCAACTCCAGCAATCTAGTCTCCGTAAGAACATATCAAGGAACGGACATCTTCATCCACGACCGCCAGACCGGTACGACGGAAGTTGTATCCGTGAACTCGGGCGGCGGGGCAGCAAACGGCGCAAGTCTAGCTTCATCGATCTCAGCCGACGGTCGCTACATTGCCTTCGAAAGCGATGCTTCCAACCTAGTCGGAGCGGACACCAATTTCGTGCGTGACATTTTCGTTCGCGACCAGAGCTCTGGAGTCGGCTGGAAGTACTGCACCGCGAATGCGAATTCGACCGGAGCACCGGCCAATCTCGGTGCCACGGGTTCGGCCAGTTCTAGCGCCAGCAACTTGGTGCTTTCTTCCTCGTCAGTTCCCAATCAGAACGGGCTGTTCTTCCACGGCTCCAATCAGGCGCAGCTTCCGTTCGGCAACGGAGTCTTGTGCACGACGGGCGGGCTCGTTCGAGGCGCGGTGGTGATAGGCGTGGGAAACGTCGCGACGTACACCTACGACAACACGGACCCGCTGCACAGCGTGGCCGCGTTCGTCGGAATCACCCGCTACTTTCAGTACTGGTTCCGCGATCCGCTGGGCGGTGGCGCCATGTTCAACACGTCGGACGCGATGTCGATCGTGATTCTTCCCTGATTCTCGGTGCGTCACACGAGATGAGTCGGGGG
>JAKFYL010000342.1 GCA_021730845.1 Planctomycetota bacterium
CTGGCCTTCCTCGCCGTTCGGTTTTTCTTGGACTTGTTCCGCACCAGGCCGAGGACGAGCCCGAGCTCCGACGCACAACCTTGACACCGATGTTCGCGGTCGCCGTGACCTAGGCGTAGATACCGCGCAGTTTGTCGGCCGTCGCTACGCGCTGCACGGCCAGCATGTGCGCGGCGCCGCGCAGGGACTCCTGCTTGGCGGCCTTCAGTTCCAGGACTTCTTGCCAGGACTCGGTCAGAAAGCGCGTCAGATTCTTGATCACCGCGTCGGCTTGCCAGTAGAAGCCTTGACGGTTTTGCACCCATTCGAAGTAGTGCACGACGGTCGAGCCGCCGCTGGCCAGGATCGAGGGCACGATGGGGATGTCGCGTTGCTCCAGCACGATGTGGGCGCGCAGCGATAGGGCGGCGTGCGCGACTTCGATCAGCAGCTTGGTATTGAGCTTGCCTGCGTTCTTGATGGTGATGGCCCCCGCGGCCGCCGCCGGGATGAGCACATCGCAGGGCCGTTCGAGCAGGGCTTGGTTGCTGATGCGCTCGAAATTGCCAGGCGCACCTTTCAAGCTGCCGTGTGCGTCTAGCCAACTGCGCAAAGCCGGCACATCGAGTCCTTTTTCGCTGTAAAAGCCGCCGTGCAGATCAGAAAGCCCGACGATTTTGTGGCCGCGTTCGGACAGCAATTGCGCCAGATTTCCGCCCACCGAGCCGGCGCCCTGGATGATCACGCTGGCTCCTTGCTTGGGGGCCGCGCATAGGTGACTCGACAGCGCCAGGTCCACCAGAATGCAGACGCCCTGTGCAGTAGCGTCCTCGTGATGCCTGGAACCGCCCATGACGTTGGGTTTGCCGAGCACGACGGCATTGGTCGTGGACCGCTCGTGGCCCGACACGGTATCCATGATCCAGCCCATGACCTCTTCGTCGCGCGCCTTGTCGGGGCAGAACACGTCGCGTTCGGGCCCGATTACGTCGAGCAGGTTGGCCGTGTAACGGCGCACCGCGCGCTCCAATTCCTTGCGGCTGGCGGCCTGGCGATCGAGTCGAATGCCCCCGGCGGCGCCGCCGAAGGGGACATTCAGCACGGCACACTTCCAAGTCATCCATCCCGCCATGGCGCGCAGCTCTTCCAGGCGCAAGTTCGGATCCAGGCGCAGCGGGCCCAGGTAGGGCCCCAGGCCCGCGTTGTGTTGCACACGCCAGCCGTCGAGCACGGTGATGGAACCATCGTCGAGCTGTATGGGCACAGAGACGGTGAGCTCGCGGTCGGGCTTGCGCAGCACGGCGTAGATATCCGGCTCGATCAACAGGCGCGCGGCCGCTTCGTCGAAGTGGCTCATCACCGCGCCGAACGGATTTTCGTCGTCCAGGGGCGGCGAGAAGCGTGTCGCGGCGGTACTTTGCTGGTTCAGCGGGCTCATGCGTAGGTTCCGCGCAAGCGGTAGACCTCGGCCACGCGGCCGATGGCCAAGATGTAGGCTCCGATGCGCAACGAGGTCTTGTGCTTCTTGGCCGTTTCGTCGACAGCCGCGAATGAGCTGCTCATGATCTGCTCCAGGCGCGAGTTGACAGTTTCCTCGGTCCAGAAGAAGCCGGCGCGGTCCTGCACCCACTCGAAGTAGGAAACCGTTACACCGCCGGCGTTGGCCAAGATGTCCGGGACCACGATGATGCCGCGCTTCTCGAGGATCTTGTCAGCCGCGGCCGTGGTCGGTCCGTTGGCGCCTTCGATGACGAGCTTGGCCTTGACCTTGTCGGCGTTCTTGGACGTGATTTGGTTTTCCGTGGCGGCGGGCACCAAGATTTCGCAATCCAGGCTCAGTTGTTCTTCTTGCTTGATGGCCTGGGCCTTGGGGTACCCGGTAAGGCGCTTCTTCTCGCGCACATAGGCCAGCACTTCGGGAATGTCCAAACCCTTGGGTTCGTAAATAGCACCGTACATGTCGCTGATGCTCACGATCTTGTAGCCCTCGCGCTGCATCAACATCGCGCCGATGCCGCCGACGTTGCCCGAGCCTTGCACGACCACGCGGCATTGCTCCGGACGCAATCCGAGTTTCTTGATGCCTTCACGCGCGACCAGCATCACGCCGCGGCCGGTGGCCTCGGTGCGTCCCTTGCTGCCGCCGAGCTGGATGGGCTTGCCGGTCACGACCGCCGTGCAGGTGCGGCGCACGTGCATGGAGTAGGTGTCCATGAACCAGGCCATGTGCTTTTCGCCCGTGTTGACGTCCGGCGCGGGCACGTCGCGGTCAGGGCCGATGATGTCCATGATGGCGGAGGTGTAGCGGCGCGTGATCTTTTCGAGTTCCGCTTCCGAGAGTGTGCGCGGATCGCAGATGACGCCGCCCTTGCCGCCGCCGAATGGAACGTCGACGACCGAGCACTTCCAGGTCATCCAGGCGGCCAATGCCTTGACCTCGTCCAGGTTCACGTCCGGTGCGAAGCGGATGCCGCCCTTGCACGGACCGCGCGAGAAGTTGTGCTGCACGCGGTACCCGGTGAACACTTCCAGGCGACCATCGTCCATTTGCACGGGGATGGCCACGGTCAGTTCGCGGTCGGGGGTTTTGAGTACCTTGCGCACGCCCGGGTCAAGCCCCAGGTGATCCGAGGCGGTCTCGAAGCGCTCGGCCATGGCCAGGAAGGGGTTGAATTCAGCGGGCAACGCTTCGGCGGACATCGCGGCGACGGTCGTCATGGGGGTGGTGGTTTCCCGGGATCACGGGCTCCTCCAAAGGGGGCGGAGTCGGACGCAAGGACTCAAGGCCATGCGTGCGGGCCTAGTATTGGATCCACAGTAGCCCGCCACGGGAATCCCCTGGCGCGGAATCAGGCCCGAAACTGGGCTAGCGGGTGCGAAACGAGGATATTCGTTCCACTTTCCCGACCCACTTGGGCATCCGGCCCCGACGTGGTTTTGGATTGGGCTGCCTCCGACGAGGGGGCGGGCTGGAATCCGACTCCGTGTGATTGCGCCGGCGGAATTCCCGTCCTTGCCGGCGCACTGGCCGTCGGCCCTAGGCTGCACGTGGGCCAGTATCGCCGTGGGCGGCAGCCTTGACGCGCCGGTCCAAAAGTTCCGTGGCATGCCCTGCCAGCGTGAACAGGTCGCTGGGGACCGCCAGGACGACTGTGTTGCTTGGCTGGGGCCCCAGGCCATCGATTGTCTGCAGCGTGCGCAGTTGCATGGCGCCCGGACTGGCAAGCATGGTCGCTGCGGCTTCGGCTAGGTTGAGCGCCGCTAGCTTGTCCCCCTCAGCCTTGGTGATGGTCGCGCGTTTCTCGCGCTCCGCGCTGGCTTGACGTGCCATCATCTTCTTTAGGTCTGCCGGCATGTCGATGTCCTGGAGTCGCAAGCCCTCGACCTCCAATCCCCAGCCGCTGGCAATCTTGCCAACCAATGTTTCGATTTGTGCCTGGATTTGTTCGAGCTCAGCCAGCAGTTCATCCAATGCCAAGCGGCCGATGACGTCGCGCAGCGTCACCTGGGCGTACTGCAAGATACTGAACTCGAAATCCTGGATCGACACCACGGCCTTCATCACGTCCACGACCTTGAAAAAGAGCACTCCGTTGATGGTCATGGGCACGTTGTCGCGTGTGATCACGCTCTGCTGCGGAATCGCGACGGTTTGGATGCGCGTATCCACCATCCTGAGGTTGTCGATGACGGGAAATATCAGAATCACCCCGGGGCCGCGCACGCCTTGGAATTTGCCAAGCCTGAGCACGATGCCGCGCTCCCATTGGGCTGCGACGTGCACGATTCGGACCAAGATCACAGACAGCAGCAGCCCTGCGCCCATGGCGCTGGCGATGTGAACGGGTGGACGATGGCCCTGTAGCGCCCAAGCGGCCGCAGCCACGTTGATCGCCAGAAAGATCACCAAGCGCAGCGGAGTGGCCAGGTGCAAACGATCCTTGCGGCGCGCGATGGGCGGCATTTGACGTTGCACGCTGGCGGAGTGCTCCGCGGCGGTTCGAGCCTGGTCCGCCAGCTGATTGAAAATGTTGGTCATGGGGCTAGCTCCGGAAAGCGCGGAAAACGGTGGGGGAACCCGCCGCAGTGTACTAGCGAGGGTCGACACCCCTCGGTCTTGCTGCGGCAGTGGCCCTGCAGCATTCCTAGCGACTTCTCCGGGGGGACCCTCGAGGGGCACTCGCCGGCTGGAACGCATGGGGATCCGCTCGGACCACGCGCTGGGCAAGAACAAAAATCTGGCGCGCTCCGTTGCCCACGCGCGGGGGGCCAGCGAGGATAGGCGTCGACCGAAATTTCCAACGCGCGGCGCCCAGCGAGCCGCTTGCTCCCCTGACCCATGCCTGCGTCGTCAGCCACCGCCAAGATCCAAACCGCCTTGCCACCCGAGCTGGCCGGTGAGGGCGCATTGATGCGCATTTTCGCTTACCAGCCGGTTGCGCCCATGCGCCAGGTAGCAGGTCGGGCGACCTTTGCTTGGCCGAGCGTGACCGGAATCGTGGTCAAGCGCTATGCACGCAGCGAGTGGCGCGACCTGGCCGGTGACTGGAAGCGCGGCCTGTGTCCGCGCAGTGCCGGCCGACGCGAGGCGCTGAACTTGGAGCAGCTAGCGCAAGATGGAATCGAAGTTCCGCGCGTCCTGGGCAGCTGGGACCTGGGCCGCGCGTTCGGCGACGCACCCAGTGCGCTGGCGATGCAGAGAATCGCGCACGATTGCCATTTGCGGCAACTGGCGGAGCGCGATCCACAAGCGGCCCGCGGCTGGCTCGAAGCTCTGGCTCGTATGGTAGCCAAGCTCCACGACGCCGGTTGGTACCACCGCGACTTGTACTTGCAGCATGTGGTCATCGACTGCGAGCGCAGTCGTCTGGTCTTGCTGGACGTCGGTCGCGCGCGCAAGGACCGTTCGGTCGCGCGGCGCTGGCTGGTGAAGGACGTGGCTGCTTTGTTGCATTCCTGTCCGACGAGCGTGGGTTCGCGCACGTGCTTGCGCTGGCTCGTGCGCTATTTTCAATTGCGCGGCATGACTGATCGCGATGCTTGCCGGTCCTTCTTGCGCGCTGTGGTGGCCAAACGCCGGCGCATCGCCGCGCATCGGCCCAAGGAGTTTCGCGGCCAGGCGCTGGGGAGCCCTGCGCCGGAGAACCGCGCCATGCTCAAAGGTCGTAGAGCTTGAGTCCCGCCCGCCCGGTTTCATTCCGCCGCATCGCGATCGATGCTCCCAATTGGGTAGGCGACTTGGTCATGTCGACGCCGATCCTGGAAGGCGCCATGTCCTGCGGCCAGTTTGGAGAGGTCAAGATCGTCGTGCGCCAAAGCATTGCGCCGCTCTTGGACGACGGCCCTCTGGCGCCGCATGTGCACGCCGTTGCGGATGACTCTGCGGAGCTCGAGTTCCTGCGCGCCTTTCGCCCGGACCTCGTGTTGTTGCTCTCGAACTCGTTTCGCGCGGCGTGGCGCGCCAAGCAGGCGGGCATTGGATTGCGTCTGGGAGCCGCGCTTTCGAAGCGCGGTTGGCTCTTGACGCATGCCGTACGGCCGCCGACCTTCCAGGGCCGGCGCTTTCCCATTCCCACGGCGCACTTGCAGCGCGACGTGGCGGGCTTAGCCGGGATTCATCCCCCCAGCCTCGAGCCGCGGCTGCATGTACGCGGCGAGTTGATCGAGAAGCAGCGCGCAGAGTTGGCCGCGCTGGGGCTGGGCGCGAGCGAGCGCTATGTCGTGTGCACGCCGGGAGCCGCGTTCGGCGCGGCCAAGCTCTACCCCCCGCACTTGCTGGCGCGCGCTTTGGACCTGATCGCTGACAGACACGCTTTGCGGCCGGTCGTCAGCGGCGGGCCGGGCGAGGAGCCGCTGATCGAGGCCGTCGCCAGCCAATGCCGTTCGAATGCCATTTCCTTGGCCAGCCGGCCGCGCAGCTTGGGATCCTTGAAGGCCCTGATCCAAGGAGCCGACTTGTTGATCGTGGGGGATTCGGGTCCGCGCTGGGTCGCGGCGGCGTTCGGCGTTGCCTGCGTGTCGATCTTGGGGCCGAACATTCCGCAGCTCACGGCCACGAGTCTGGACCGCTGTGAAATCGTGCGCATCGAAGACTTGTCTTGCTCGCCCTGCGCCCAGCGCGCCTGCCCCTTGAAGCATCACCACTGCATGCAATTGCTGCCGCCAGAACGAGTCGCCGAAGCGGCTGCGCGCGTGCTCCTAAGCGAAGCGCAAAAGCGCGCCGCCCGTTTTTCGTCGAAAGGATCAGTATCGAATTTCGTGGCGCCGCAGACCGGCGCCATCAACCAGGAGAGCGCTGCTTGAATCGACTGATCCAGCCCACGGATCGAACCCTGATTCGGCTGCCCAATTGGCTCGGCGACGTGATTTGCGCCGAGCCCGTCGTGCGAGCTTTCGATCAGTTTTATCGCGAGCACGGGGCCAGCCAAAACCTGACCCTGACCACATCTTCCAGGCTCTTGTCGTTGTTCGCGCGCCAACTCGATGGTGTGCAGCGCTTGCCCGACGACCGATCACCCGGCGATAGCCCTAGCGGCTGGCGCGGTCACCAAGCGGCGTTATTGCTGACGAATTCGTTCCGCAGCGCCTATTTCGCCTGGCGCGCGCGCGTGCCGATCCGCGTGGGCTGGTCGCGCGACGGCCGCGGTTTGTTGCTCACCCATGGCGTCCGTCCGGCGCTCGAGCGCGGTGGGGTGCCGGTGGGCTTAGGCGTCTCCGGTCGCCGCCCGCGCATACTGGCTCGACCCTTCGGTGGAGCCTGCGTGGAGTTGGCGCACCTGATGGGCGTCTACGTCAAGGACACCCGGCCACGGCTGATGCCCGATGAAGACGGGATGCGAGTGTTCCTGGCGCGCGCCAAACGCCTAGGGCTCGATCCGAGTGCGCCCTTCATCGTGTGCAACATCGGTGCGCGCCCCGGATCGGCCAAGGCCGTACCGGCACAGATTTGGGCCCGCACCATCGAGGCGCTGCAGAAGAAGACCGACCTTCCGATCTTGGGCGTGTGCGGCCCGGGGGAAAAGGACTTGCTGCACCAAACCAAGGATCTGGTCAAGTCGGGCAAGCTCTACCCCTGCGCCGATCCGGTGGTCGACCTGACTGAGTTCATTTCCCTGGCTTCCAAAGCCGCGCTCGTGATCACTTCCGACACGGGCGGCCGGCATGTCGCAGTCGCCGTGGGGGCTCCGGTGGTCGTGCTGATGGGGCCGACCGACCCGCGCCACACGAACGAACACACCGAGCACACGCGCGTGGTGCGCGTGCAAGTACCCTGCGGCCCTTGCCACTTGGAGCACTGTCCGCTCGAGGGCGTCGCCAAGCATGCCTGCATGATGCAAATCGATCCCGAGCAAGTAGTAGCGGCCGCCATGGAATTGCTGCCTGGCGCCGTGGCGGCGAGAGCCAAGTCAGGCCTGGGGACGACCTAGACCTCCGGCCAATAGCCCAACCAGGCTCGCGGCGCCTTCAAGAGGTCGGCTTTTCGAGCGTGGCCGCGCGTACCAGCCGTGATCCACTTGGCTACTGCGCCAGAAAGTTGGGACGATCTGACACTCTCTGGATGACCCTGTCCGTTTCACGCACCACTACCAGCCTTCGAGCCATCTGAGCGTATGCCCTTCCCCGATGAGTTCTTTCCCATTGACGTTCCCAACGTTCCGGAATTGGCGCTGGTCGAGCGCGACGACGACATCGTCACGGTAACGATCAACCGGCCGGAGGTGATGAACTGCCTCTCGTACCCGACGCTCAAGCGACTGCGCTTGGTGTTTCACGAGTTGGCGCAGGACCTGTCCATCCGCGCGGTCTTGATCACAGGCGCAGGCGAGAAGGCGTTTTGCGCGGGCGCGGACTTGAAGGAGCGCAAGACCATGCCGGCCGAGCGCGTGCCCAATTTCGTCAAGAACATCCGGCGCACGATGGACGATTTGGAAGCTCTGCCGCAGCCGACCATCGGCTTGATCAATGGCTTTGCCTTCGGCGGCGGAACGGAACTGCTGCTCGCCTGCGATCTGCGCGTCGCTGCGGCGCACGCGGAACTGGGCCTGACCGAAACCTCCCTGGCGATCATCCCCGGCGCCGGCGGGAC
>JAKFYL010000270.1 GCA_021730845.1 Planctomycetota bacterium
GGCCTGGACCTGCCCGAAGTGGCGCTGGTGGCCGTGCTGGACGCCGACAAAGAAGGCTTCTTGCGCTCGGCCACCTCCTTGATCCAAACCTGCGGCCGCGCGGCGCGCAACGTCGATGGCCGCGTGATCCTGTACGCGGACCGCGAGACCGACTCGATCAAGTCCACCGTCGACGAAGTCAAGCGCAGGCGCGCGCGCCAGGCCGAGTACAACCAGGCCCACGGCATCACTCCGCGCACGATCCTCAAGCCCGTGCGCGCCTCGATCGAAGCGCTGTACGACATGGACTACAGCGAAGTCCCGCTGGCCGCCGAAGGGCCGGCCAAGGCCGGTGGCAAGCGCCGGGGATCCGCCGGCGATTCCGACGCCCATCTGTGGCCGCTCCCCAAACTGCGCGGCGAAATCGCACGTCTGGAGGATGACATGGCGCGCGCGGCCGCTAGGCTCAAGTTCGAGGAAGCGGCCAAGCTGCGCGATCAATTGCGCGAGCTGCAAAAGATCGAGCTGGCGCGCTAGGCATTTTGGCCAGGCCCATGAGCCAAGTGACTTGGTCGATCGACGACGTGCCGAATAAACCCGGCGTGTACTTGTTCCGCGACGCCAAGGATCAGGTGCTGTACGTGGGCAAGGCGCGGAGCTTGCTCTCGCGCCTGCGCAGCTACCGGCGCCCGGGCGGCGACGGGCGGCTGATGATGCGCTTCTTGGAGCAGCAGGCGGCGCGCGTCCAAACCATCGTCACGCGCACCGAGAGCGAAGCCCTGCTCTTGGAAGACAGTCTGATCAAGCAGCACAAGCCGCCGCACAACATCCGCCTCAAGGACGACAAGTCGTTCCTGATGCTGCGCGTGCGCTTGGGGGAGGAGTTTCCGCGCCTGGAATTCGTGCGCGCCCACAACCCGCGCGCCAGCGGCTCGGCGGCCGGCAAACTCGCCGGTCGGACGCGCATGTTTGGGCCCTTTGCCAGCGCCAGCGCCGTGCGCCAAACCCTAGCCGACCTGCACCGCGTCGTTCCGCTGCGCGATTGCCCGGATTCGGTCTTCCTGCACCGCTCCCGGCCGTGCCTCAAGCACCAGATCGGCCTGTGCGCGGCGCCCTGCGTGGGTTTGATTTCGAAAAGCGATTACGCCGAGCAAGTGGCGCGCGCGCTGCGCATCCTAGGCGGGGACGCGGGCGACTTGGAGCGCGAGCTGACCTCGCGCATGCAAGCCGCCGCAGCCGAGCTGGAATTCGAACGCGCGGCCCAGTGGCGCAACCGGCTCCAAGCCCTAGCGCGCACGCTCGAGCGCCAAGGCATCACCGCCAGCGAAAAGACGGATCGCGACGTATTGGCGCTGGCGCGCTCGGGCAGCACCGCGATCGTGCACCACTTGGTCTTCCGGGCCGGGCGGCTGTGCGAGAGCCGCACGCGCACGTTCCAAAGCGAACTGCCCGACACGGAACTGTGGCACGGCGTCTTGTCGGCGCTGTACGGACCGGGTCGCCGCGCGGCCCCGGCCGAGATCTTGCTGGACAGCGAGCCGGAGGAACTGGAACTGCTCGAGCACATGCTGCGCGCGAGCGCAGAGCCAAGCTCGGACGAACAGGCCCCTGCACAGGCCGCGCTGAGCTCGGCCCAGATTCGCGTACCCACGCGCGGCGAAGGCGCGCGCATGCTGGCGCTAGCCCAAGAAAACGCGCGCCAAGCGCTAGCGCGCGCCGAGCGCGTGCAGCTCGCCGGCGGCGCCGGACTCGAGGACCTGACACGCCTGCTCGACCTAGCCGAAGCACCGGAAGTGATCGATGCCTTCGACATCTCGAACTTCCAAGGCGCGCACGTGGTGGCTTCGCGCGTGCGCTTTCGCGGCGCGCAGCCAGACAAGGCCGGCTACCGGCGCTTCAAGGTGCGCAGCGTCGAGGGCCAAGACGATTTCGCTTCCATGCGCGAAGTCGTGGGCCGCGCCTTGCGCCGCGGCCTGGAAGAAGGGGACTTGCCGGACCTGGTGGTCATCGACGGCGGCAAGGGACAACTCGACGCAGCTCTTTCTGGCCGCGACGACGCCGGCGCGTTCGACGTGGCGATTGTGTCGCTCGCCAAAGCGCGGCCCGAGCGCAAACGCGCCGGCCGGCGCCTGGCGGCCAGCGAGGAGCGCTTGTTCCTGCCGGGCGCTGCCGAGAGCCTCGAACTACGGGCAAACAGTTCCGCGCGCAAGTTGCTCGAACGCTTGCGCGACGAAGCGCACCGCTTTGCGATTACCTACCACCGCAAGGAGCGCGGCAAGCTGCGCTCGCGCCTGGACCAAGTGCCGGGGCTTGGACCGGTGAAGAAAAAGGCGCTGCTCAGGCGCTTTGGTTCGGTGGCCGGGATCGAACGCGCGAGCATGGAAGAACTGACAGGCGTACCTGGAATCGGGGCCGATTTGGCACGCGCCGTGCTGGACACCCTGGCCCAGTCCGCCCGCGGCCAGGACTCGGCTGGGACGGCGCCCCAAACCGGCGGTTGAGTCGCCCCTTGGTTCGTCCGATACCTCGGCCACCTGGCCCGTGGTCCGATGCTTGCAATCCAGCTTGGTCATGCGTTGTTTGGAAGCTGGAGGCAGTGAGCCACGGCCGTTCCGGGCCGAAGGGCCAGCCCCAAAGCGAGGCCCGTCAGGGCTAGGAGCGCGGCCAAGGGCGCTCGCGAGTAACGCTTGGGTAGCGGCCGCGCTGGCGCTGCTAGGTGTCGCCTGCCGCGGGCCACTGCCAGCGCGCGAATTGCAAGTAGCCACTGTGCGCGGACCGCTCACCACGCGCATCCAGCATCCGCTCGCGTTGACCCATCCGAGCCTGGTGCCGCGCTCCGGCGCGGTGCTCGAGCCAGGCGCCTGGCGCGCGGGCGTGGACTTGGCCTACTCGAGCGTGTACACGGTCGATGCGGCGGCCAACTTGCGCGTCAACTTGGATGCGGAATTGGCGCGCGCCGAATGGCGCGCAGCCGTCGGCCTGGGCTCCGGATTCGAGGCTGGACTCGCGGTGCCGATCCAGCACGCGGGCGACGGATTCCTGGATCCGTTCCTAGAGGAGTTTCACGATTTTCTGGGCCTGCCCAACTCGGGCCGCGAGTTCGGCCCGGTCAACGAATTCCAAGGCGCAGTGGGACTTGCAGGCACGCCGCTGTACGAACTGGCACAGGACCAACTGGCCGTGGCCGACAGCACCTTGGAACTGAGCTGGAACCCGCGTCCGCCCGCGCCTTCGCGCTGGAACGTGGCCTGGCGCTTGGGACTGGACTTGCCCGTGGGCGATCAAGACAAAGGCTACGGCAACGGCGCGCTGGAATGGGCCGTTGGAGTTGCTGCCTCGCGCGACGCGGGACGCATGACACACTTCGCGGGCGCGAGTTTCGTGGACGTGGTCGGCGCCGATGGCTTCCAAGGCACACCCGCACGCGAACTCGATTTTGTCGAGGGCTATTGGGGGCTGGAGTACCGCTGGAGCAATGCCAGCTCCCTGCTGGGCACGCTCTTTGCGCGCAGCCCCATGGTCGAAGGCGTGGATTCGGACTCCATCGAACATCCCGTGGTCGATTTAGGCATCGGTTGGGCCCGCGATCTAGGCGGCGGCGCGCGCTTTGTGATTTCGTTCCACGAAGACCTGCTGGCGAAGTCAGGACCAGACTTCACGCTGCGCGCCGGCATCCATTTTGGTCACTGACCCAAACGCGCCCGGTGGGGGGCGCGAAAGCCGAGCGGAGAGGCGCGAGCCAGACGCCTGGGCGGCACCAACTCCTGTATCTCCGGCAGAGATAGCCCATCTGCTATCGATCCGCGGCGGAGGCCGCGTCGAAAGGCCGAGCGCACAGTGGCGATTGCATGCCACGTAACTTGTCCTTGATCTCGGCGCGTTGCGAGCGGCCAGCCGTTGCCGGGTGGGACATGTTTCCCACCGGTTTCTCTTCGCGGATTTCTAGTCATGTGCGTGACCAGCCTCCGCGCCCAAGCTTTGCCAGGCGCAATTAAGGGGAGATCGCGAACTCCAGTCCGTTTGATAGGCCCGTCGTAGACGGGTGGCTCGGATCGCGGAACCAGGTTTGCATGTGGACTGCTTGGTTCACCACGAGCAGCGGTCCGCCTTGCGGCTGAGCCAGCATCTCCAGCAGCGTGTTGCTCATCGTGCCCGTGCAGCTCGCGCCACCGGCCGTGTTCTTGACGATCAGGCGATAGAGAGGAGGATTCACGCACAGGATGCCGCCGCCAAAGAGCATGTTGCTTGAGCCCATGGTCCCAAAAAACATCAAACCGTTCACGCTGGCTTCCAGATTCGAGCCGTTCACGCTGAACGCTCCCGGAGCGCTGAGGCTCGGCACACCCGAGGCCGACATCGTGGGCACGCAGCCGCTCGAGCTCGTCTGGCTCGTGCAGTAGCTGACCCAGTCGGTCACGGCAAAGACGTAAGCAGCACCGGAGGCGATGGCGGCATTGCTACTCTGATCGCCGTTTACGCCCAGGGCGGCGCTGTCCTCCCCGGATGCTCCGACAACCACCGTGTGGCCCCAGATCGCGATCGAAGAGCCGAAGGAATCAGAAGCATTCGCATTTGAGGCCTTCAGGTAGGACTGCTGGGCCCAGGTTGTTCCGCTGCGCGCGAAGACGTAGGCCGCGCCGGAGTCGGGAGCGGCATTGCTGCTCTGGTCTTTGTTCACGCCTGTCGAAGCGCTGTCCTCCGAGACCGCTCCGACGACCACCGTGTCGTCGGAAAGCGCGACCGACCAGCCGAAAGCGTCGCCGGCTTCCGTGTTCGAAGCCTTGAGATAGGCTTGTTGCGTCCAAGTCGCCCCACTGCGAACAAACACGTAGGCGGCGCCGGAGCCTAAGGCGGAGTTGCTGCTCTGGTCGCCGTTTACGCCTGTAGCGTCGCTTTCTTCGCGCCACGCTCCGACAACTGCCGTGTCGTTTGAGACCCCGACCGAGATGCCAAAATTGTCGGGCCCATCCGTATTCGAAGCCTTGAGGTAGGCCTGCTGGGTCCAATTCGTCCCGCTGCGAAAAAAGATGTAGGCCGCGCCGGACTGGCTGCTGGCATTGCTGCTCTGGTCGCCGTCCACACCCCAGGCGGCACTATCCTCTGCGTACGCTCCAACGACCATCGTATTGTCCCATACCCCGACCGAAAAGCCGAAAGCGTCGCCGGCTTCGGAGTTCGATGCCTTGAAGTATGCCTCTTGGGTCCACGTCGTTCCGTTGCGCACGAATACGTAGGCCGCGCCGGAGTTGGCGGCGGCGTTGCTAAATGGATCGCCGTTCACGCCCGTGGCTGCGCTGCTTTCTTGCAGCGCTCCGACCAGCACCGTTTCGCCCCAGACCGCGACCGAGTGGCCGAACCAGTCGCCAGCGTCTGTATTCGAGGCCTTGAGGTAAGCCTGTTGGGTCCAGGTCGTCCCGTTGCGCACGAAGACGTAGGCCGCGCCGGAATTGACAGCGGCGTTGCTGTTTTGGTCGCCATCCACACCCGTGGCCGCGCTGTCTTCCCGCCGCGCTCCGACAGCCACCGTGTCGCCGGAGATTGCAACCGACCAGCCGAAGCCGTCGTCCTCACCCGTGTTCGAGGCCTTGAGGTAGGCCTGTTGGGTCCAGGTCGTCCCGTTGCGCACGAAGACGTAGGCCGCGCCGGAGTTGAAGGCGGCATTGCTGCCCTGATCGCCGTTTACCCCCAAGGAGGCGCTGTCCTCGCCATGGGCTCCGACAACCACCGTTTCGCCCCAGATTGCGACCGATGAGCCGAAGCTGTCGCTGGAGTTCGTGTTTGAAGCCTTGAGGTAAGCCTGCTGCGCGAGCGGGTCGATGGTGAGCGGGTAGCGGGCGGCCTGGTCATCGATCGAAAGGTGCAGTCTCTCGCCGGCGACCTTCCAGCCGGCGGCAAGCGACCGCCCCGCTGCATCTACGACCGTGAGTCCGGCGTACGTCAGCACGGCGCCGCCCGTCTCGTCGATGAAGCGCACGTCACGGCTGTCCTGGGAAACCACGGGAAGCAACTCGCCGCGGATCGCTAGATCGAGTACCAACGCGCCGCTCGCGTCATCCGGCCGCGCGATCACCGTATAGCCGTGCTCGAGTCCACGCTGGTCATTGACGTACCACTCGGTCAGCAGGTCATCCCAGACGTAGGAGACGAGCTCGCCGTGGGCAGTCACGGCAGCTGACTTTGTTGCCACAGGCACAGCGTCGCCCCAGCCGTACGCTTCGAGCTCTAGGCCCCAGGTCCACGCGCCCTTATCGGGGGTGGTCGTGAAACCGCGCCCATCGAAGTGCGTCGTCCATTGCTGGCCCGGATTGCGCGCGCGGTGCTCGCCGCCATCGGCAAAGGCTGCATGCCGTCCGGCTTCGTACGCCGCGCGGATACTCGACCAATCGTCGCTGCTGATTCCCGCTGGAATCGTTTCGCCGCCCGAATCGAGCTTAAAATCAGTCGATTCCGGGGTAATCGTCGCTGCCCTGGCGGCGGCGCCCGTGTTGGGGGAGGAAACCGCCTGGCCGTGGGCTGCGGGAACACAGTGCAGCAACGAGAGACAGGCAGACAGTTCGACTGCGACCATGCGAAGCATTGAGAAGAACTCCTATGAGGAAAGTTCCGAACGAGCCTTGCGAGCTCCGCGTGCCGCGTCACCATTCGAACGGGCCGGCCAACCCACTTTATGACCTACTATCCACCACCCAAGCGAAGTTACGTCTTGGTGCAAGAGCGACGTTGCAAGCCGGTCGAGAGCTCTCCGACCCAATTTCGTGGCGATTTCTTTGCCCATCCGCACTTTTGCAAGCTGCTAGGGTCACTGAAGAATGGGTGATTGTGCAGTTAGGGCGGGGCGGTACCCCTGCGCTCAGCCCTGCTTTCCGCCCGATTTGTTCGCATCCTTGCGCAGCGCCTGCTTGAACAAATTGCCCAAATTCGTGCCGCCTCGCTGGGGCGCGTTTTGTTGCAAAAAAGTTTCGAGTTGTGTGGCGTCCACGGCATCGTCGCTACCTAGAACCGCGCCGCGTTCATCCAGTTTGGACAGGGACAATTTCTTGGCCGCGCGGTCGATCGACACGATGCGCACGGACAGTTGCTCGCCGACTTTGACCACGTCCTGGGCCCTGCGCACGCGATCCTTGGCCAGCTGCGAGACGTGCACGAGGCCGTCCAGTCCCGGCGCCAGTTCGACGAACGCGCCGAAGTCGGCCAGGCGCGTCACCTTGCCGGTCACGATTTGTCCCGGCGCGAAGCGCTGCTCGACTTGCTCCCAAGGATCGGCCTCCAGGTGCTTCATCGAAAGCGAAATGCGCTTGCCGCCTTCCTGGATGTCGAGCACCTGCACTTCGATCTGTTGTCCCACGCTCAAGCGTTCGCTGGGGTGGGTGATGCGCTGGCGGGAGATGTTGGATACGTGCAACAAGCCTTCGACGCCGCCGGCGATCTCCACGAACGCACCGAATGCCTCGACGCGCTTGACCGTGCCCGGTCCGATCTGGCCGCGCTGGATCGATCCTACGTGCTTGGCATGTTCTTCGTTACGCGCGGCTTCCAACACGGCGCGGCGCGAGAGCAGCACGCGCTTCTTGATTGCGTCGACCTCGATCACTTGGCATTCCAGGGTTTTGCCGAAGTAGCTGGCCAGGTTCTCTTCGCGCGTCAGCGAAGCGTGGCTGGCGGGCATGAAGGCTGGGATCGTGCCGATCTTGAGTTCCAGGCCGCCCGTATTCTGGCCCGTGACGCGCGCATCGACGCGTGCGCCGGGGACGAGTTCGTTCCACACGGCGGCTGCGCGCGCAGCGCGGCGCGACAGCAAGTACAGGCCGTCCTCTTGCTTGCCCAGGGTGAAATCGAACACGGCTCCGGTCTGGGGCGGGGAGTCGAATTCGGCGGCTGAGATCACGCCTTGCATGCGCGGTCCCAGCTCCACGAACACGTCGGCGCCGTTTTGTCCGACGATCGTGCCCTTGACGGTGCGCTCTCCACCCGACTGGCCGGCTCCTAGGTCGATTTCCTGGAGGTTGATCCCCTCCAACGCAGAATTCACTTCACGCTCGAGCGGATCTTCCTTGGGGCGGGGCGGCATGTGGCTGGGAGGGGGGA
>JAKFYL010000299.1 GCA_021730845.1 Planctomycetota bacterium
GGATCTTTCGCGGCTCGCGGCGCCCAAGTCCGACAAGCATTCGACCGGGGGTATCGGCGACAAGGTCTCGATTCCGCTGGCGCCGGCCGTGGCTGCTTTCGGCGTGGCCGTGCCCATGATCAGCGGACGCGGACTAGGGCACACGGGCGGTACGCTGGACAAGCTGGAGGCGATCCCCGGCTTTCGCACGGACCTGTCGGCTGCGGATTTCCGGCGCGGCTTGGAGCGCACGGGAGTGGCCTTGGGGGCCCAAACTCCGAACCTGGTGCCGGCGGACCGCAAGCTCTATGCCCTGCGCGATAGCACCGGTTTGATCGAGTCGATTCCGCTGATCGCCAGCTCGATCCTTTCCAAGAAACTTGCCGAGGGCATCGGTTCCCTGGTGTTGGACGTCAAATTCGGATCGGGCGCTTTCTTGCAGGATCTGGCCCACGGGCGCGAGCTCGGCGAAGTCATGCAACGCCTGGCCGCCGGATTCGGTGTGCGCGCGCGCGTGTTCCAAACCAATATGGCTAGGCCCCTGGGCCGCACGGCCGGCAACGCCAACGAAATCGAGGAGAGTCTGGATTGCTTGGCGGGCGGCGGGCCGCCGGACTTGCGCCAGCTCGTCGTGCTGTTTGGCGGTTGCATGCTCGAGCTGGCTGGAGTCGCAACGGATCGCACCCAAGGGCAGAACAGCATCGCGGCCGCGCTGGACAGCGGCCGCGCCATGGAAGTCTTCGAACGCGTCATCGTCCAGCAAGGCGGCGATCCGCGCTGCATTCAGGATCGCAAGCGCCTGCCTCGCACACCAGAAGTGGAAGTTTGGACGGCCTCCCGGGCGGGCGTGCTTTCGTTCCGTGACTTGCGCCAAGTCGGCGAAGCCGTTTGCGCACTGGGCGGGGGTCGCCGCAGCCTTGCGGACGTGATCGATCCGGCCGTGGGCCTGGTGTTCTTGCGCGCCGAAGGAGACCACGTGGCCCGCGGTGAAGCGCTGATCGAGATCCACCACCGTGCCGGGCGCGGACTACCCGAGGCCCGCTCGCGACTCGAGCGCGGCGTGGCGATCGGCGATCCATTCGAGCCCCGCGATCTGATCGCCGCAGAATTCTAGCAGTCCGTGGTGAAAGTCGCGTAGCGAGGCGAAGCGCGCGTTCGCCCTGCGCTGTTCGCGCTTCGTCCGCGCCCGAACTCACTCGACCCGCAGATTGCGAAACACAACCGGGTCCTTGCCCGGACTGTTGCCGCTGACGAACATCCCCAGTCTACCCGAAAGGTCCACGGTCGGAGCTTCCACATGCGCCTCGAGCAACTCGCCGACGGCGATTCGAATCTGGTTGGTCCGCACTTCGACGACTAGGTCCACGAAGCCCGCGCGCTCGGCGGCGGTCATGTGAAAGCGCTTGGCCAGAATTCCATCGAACGTGTTTTGGCTCGACACGTAGTGCTGCACACGCACGGCGGAGTACTCCAGCTCGTGGACGAGTTCGAGCACATAGTAGTCCTGGTTGGTCGGCTTCAGTCCAAATACGAACGCTGCTCGCGAAGGACAGCTAGGCAGCGCGATTTCGATGCCTGCCAGGTAGTTGACGCCCGTGGACTTGGAGCTGGCGTACCCTACCGACACGCCGCCCAAAGGCGGGCTCTGGACGGCGTCCTGCTCGACCTTCCACTGGCCGAAATCGAGGAACTTGACACCCGTTCCAAACCACTCCTGGGTGACCGTGCGCGTCGAACGAGGTTGCGAGGCCGCGGCCAGGCGTCCCTGCGCCAATTTCCGACCCGCGATTTCCGTACTCAAACCGTCCGCGATCTCCAAGGGGGCCAGCGCCGCGCGCGGCCACTTTCGACGCGCGTACGATTGCGCTTGGTCGAGCAAGCCGCGCGCCGCGTGGTCCAAAGATTTGCGCGTGGGTTCCTCGAGCGCATCGACGCGCTTGTGCAACGCACTCAATTCGCCGAGCAGTTTGTGGCGTTTGGCCCCCTCCGCTAGGGCCAGCACGTCCTGTCTCAATTCGCGCAGCTGCTGCGCTCCGGCTTCGGCCTGGCCTGCGTCGCAGTCTGCCGCGGCTTTGGCCAAGCGCTCGCGCAGTGCCGGTTCCTCGATCCGCGCTTCCGTCGCCGAATCCGCGGGCGCGCTGGCCTGCAAGGCTATGCGCGGAACGTGCGCACTCGCGCGCACCTGGAAGCGCTCGAACTTGACTCCAAAACCGTCCGCCTCCGCAGCCGCGAACACACCCAGCACTCCGTCCTTCGGCAATTCGGGCAAGCTCGCCTCCAATCGGACCGGACCTAGCGCGGCGCGCACGCTGCTTGCTTGGGCTGTAAGCGAGAGGCGCAACGTCGGTGCTTGGCCGGCCGTAGTTCCCGGTGTACCGGCGACCACGAGGTCTTCGTGCTTTCCAACCACCTCGGCGTGCGTGGTGAAGCGATCCTCGACAAAAGTCGCCACCGCTAGGCGCCACTCCGATTGTTCCCAGTTCACGCGTACGACTTGGAAGTTCGCTGGACCGTGGTAGCCGAACACCAAGCCGAACACCCCGGCTCGCTGGGGCGAGACGTCAACGGCAAAGCTCAAGTTGCCGCTGCGCGCCCGTTGCGACCCGAGGAAGATCTGCATCTCGCTCACGGTCTTCGTGAAGTTCGCTTGCAGGCATTGGTCGCCCACGTTGAAAGCAGGCGTGCGCCCCAATTCCACGCCTTGCTGGAACCAGCGATCGAATGCCGATGCGCTGCCGTCGAGACTGCTGGGCTGCGTCTTGCGCTCCAGCTCCAGGATCCAGTCTGGGGGCAAGCTGCTGTCCAGCGCGCTGGCGCGGTGGACGTAAGTGAGCGCCGTCGCGTGCCACTGCTTGGCCTGGTAGGCGCGCGCCGCGGCGGACAAACTGCTCGCGGCTTCGCGCACGGCTTCGTCGTAGAACTTGGCGACTGGGTCTTTCTTGGACAATTGGGTCTCGATCTTTTCGCCCAAATCCGCGCGCAGCGCCGAGTCGCGCACGCTGCTCAAAGTCGCCCGCGCTTCGCGCAACGCCAGTACGCCGTCTTCGACGTGCTCGCGCGCGAAAGCTGCCTGAGCGCGCTCGAAGGCCACTCGAGCGGGCGAGTCCATGTCTTGCCGGGAACCCAGCGCGAAAAGGGCCAGCACAGCGAACGAGAGACTGCCTTTCAACATGGAAACCTCATTGGAAAGCCATTGTTCGGGCCCGACCCCAAGGGCTACAAGCAGCGCGACCCCAGGAAAGTCTGGGCCTGCTCGAGTTCGAGTCTAGGTCAGGCGGGACTTGGGCGCTAGGCTTGGTCGGCGACCTATGATCATCGCTCGCGCCGTGCTTGGAGTGGCCCTGTTGTGCGGCCTAGCTTGGTTGATGTCCGAAAACCGACGCGCCGTGAATTGGCGCTTGGTCCTGTCAGGGATCGGCCTGCAGATTCTGCTCGCTTGGTTCGTCTTGCGCACGCAAGTGGGTGTGCGCCTGTTCGAGCACGCCGGCGGCCTGTTTTCCAAGTTGATCGGGATGACCGATCACGGCGTGCGCATGGTATTCGGCAACTTGGCCGACCCGGCCGGACCGTGGGGTTTCGTGTTCGCTTTCAAGGCCTTGCCGGCCATCATTTTCTTCTCGGCCTTGATGTCCATTCTCTACCACCTGCGGATCATGCAAGTGGTGGTTTGGCTGCTCGCCAAGTGCTTGTCGCGCACCCTGGGAGTCAGCGGCGCGGAGGCCATGTCCAACGCGGCCAACATCTTTTGCGGACAGACCGAGGCGCCGCTCGTGGTCAAGCCCTACATCCCGAGCATGACGCGCTCGGAACTGATGGCCATGATGACCGGGGGATTTGCGACCATCGCCGGCTCGGTCATGGCCGTGTATATGGGGCTGATCGGGCCCGCCTACGCCCCGCACCTCCTGAGCGCTTCGGTCATGGCTGCTCCAGGGGCCTTCGTGATGGCCAAGCTGGTGCGACCCGAGACCGAGACCCCGGTCACTTCCGGAACAGTGAAATTGGAGTTTCGCCGCGACGCGAATTCCGTGATCGAAGCCGCGGCCAACGGAACCGCCGACGGATTGAAATTGTGGCTCAACGTGATCGCCATGTTGATTGCGTTCGTAGCGTTGATCCACTTGATCGATTGGCCTTTGAGCTGGTTGTCGACCCGCTTGAGCTTGGAACAAGAGCTGAGCCTGGCGCGTCTGTTCGCCACGGCGTTCGCGCCGCTGGCTTGGGTGATTGGAGTCGACGGCTGGCACGATTGTCGGATCTTCGGCTCGCTGTTGGGCACGAAGATCGCGGTCAACGAATTCGTTGCCTACACCCAACTGCAAGAACTCTTGCCCAGCGTTTCCAATGCTGCGTTCCAGTCCGAGCGTGCTGCCAAAATGGTCGCCTACGCGCTGTGCGGATTCGCCAATTTTTCTTCGATCGGCATCCAAATCGGCGGCATCACGCCGCTGGCGCCCGAGCGCAAACCGGAAATCGTCGCCACTGCCACGAAAGCCATGTTTGCCGGCGCTCTGGCGTCGTGTGTCAGCGCGGCCATCGCGGGAGCCTTCCTGTGACCGGGGTCGCAGGCGCGGATGCCGGGCTCGAGCGGCTGGTTTCGTCGTTGACTCGCTTGCATTTGGGGCGCATCGATTTGGTGCTCGTACTCGGATCCGGGTTGGGCGTTCTGGCCGATCGTTTCGTCGACGCGCGCAAGATCGCTTACGACCAGATCGAGGGCTGGCCTGTGAGCCGCGTTCCGGGCCACGCCGGCGAACTCATCCTGGGAACCTTGAACGGCGTGCGTGCCGCGGCGCTCAAAGGGCGCGTGCACTTGTACGAAGGTCACCCCGCGAACGTGGTCACGCGTGCCGTACGAGCTTTTACGCACCTTGGCGCGCGCGCGCTGTTGCTCACCAACGCCGCCGGCGGCGTGCGCAAGGAGTGGAATGCCGGCACGCTCATGTGCATTCGCGATCATCTGTTGATGCAAGGCACGACGGGACTGGCACGCGACGAGGCCGGGCGCGGCAATCCCTACGACCCGCGTCTGGCGGCCGCGCTTGCCGATGCCGCCAAGGATCTCGGGATTGCGCTCGAGTCCGGTGTGTATGCCGCGCTGCCGGGGCCCAGCTATGAGACGCCGGCCGAGATCCGCATGTTGCGCAGCCTGGGAGCGGACGCGGTCGGCATGAGCACGGCGCTGGAAGCGTTGGCTGCGTGCGTTCATGGCGCAAAGGTCGCCGCCGTGAGCTTGATCACCAATCCGGGCGCAGGCATCACCGGCGCGCGCCTGACCCACGAAGAGGTGGTGGCCGCCGGCCGTGCCGCCGCGGGACGCTTCGCCGACCTGATCGCTGGGGCGGCGCCGCGCCTGTTGCGCGCGGCAAGCTCGGGCCCTGCGCTAGACTCTTGACGCGCCTTCTGCCCGCGCGCCATGGACCAGCAAGACCTTGCAGCGATCGTCGCGCGCGTAACCAAGCGCGCCTTGGCCGAACAGCGCGCGCTCCATGCGACTCGAGCCGAGTCCGCGCCTGCAGGCGGCACGCATGCTTCCAAGTCGGTCGTGGCCGAAGCTTCCATGGCGGCAGGCGCGAAAGCTGGGCGAGAACTCGTGCACGCCGAGCGCTTGCAGGGCTTGGCGGCCGGACAAGTTTTGCGTGTCGGCGCCGATGCACTGATCACGCCGCTGGCGCGGGACGAAGCCCGACGCAAGGGTGTGCGCGTCGAAATGGGTGAGCTTGTTCCGCAGCGCTGCATCGCAGTTGGATCTGACCACGGAGGCTTCGCGCTCAAGGCCGAGTTGTTGGTGTGGATTCGCGAGCTCGGTCAGCGGGCCATCGATTTCGGTACGCGCGACGAGAGCGCCTGCGATTATCCGGACTATGCCCACGCCGTGGCGCAAGCTGTCTCCAGCGGACAGTGCGAACTGGGCGTGGCGCTGGACGGGGCCGGCATCGGATCGTGCATGGCGGCCAACAAAGTTCCCGGGGTGCGTGCGGCGACCTGCTGCGACGTGGCCATGGCGCGCAACGCCCGCGAACACAACTTCGCCAATGTGCTGTGTTTGGGCGCCAAGGCTCTCACTTCCAGCGCAGCTTTGGAGATCTTGCGCGCCTTCCTGGCGACGCCGACCGGGGAAGCGCGGCATGCGCGCCGCGTGGAGAAAATCGGCCAAATCGAGCGCCAATACAGCCTCGCGCGCACCAGCGGGATGCTTCGACCATGAGCACACGATTCGCTGGCAGCATCGCACCCGAGGAACTCGAGCGCATCTTGACCGAGCTCGCGCGCACGATCTTGGAGCGCGGCGAAGGCGCAGCGCACAACCTCTTGGCGCAGGCGCTGTCCGCTGCGGGCCCCGAAGCCGGGCTGGAGGCCGCCTACGCCAAGCAAGCCATCGATTCCGGCGCCTGTCGCTTGGGCTCCTGCGGTTGTCCCAGTCCGGAGCTGACCACGCTCGCCAGCTACATCGATCACACACTGCTCAAGCCCGAGGCCACCCTGGCGCAGGTCGACAAACTCTGCGACGAAGCGATGACGCACGGCTTTGCGAGCGTGTGCGTCAACGGGTCCTGGGTGCGCCGCTGCGCGGAAGTGCTTGCCCCTAGCCGCGTGCTGGTGTGCAGCGTGGTTGGTTTTCCCTTGGGAGCCATGGCCACCGAAGCCAAGGTTTACGAGGCACGCCGCGCGGTCGAGGACGGTGCCTGCGAGATCGACATGGTGCTCGCCGTCGGGGCGCTCAAGTCCGGGCTCGACGACAGCGTGCGACGCGACATCGCCAGTGTGGCGAACGTGGTCCGGCCACTGGGCGCGCGGCTGAAAGTGATCCTCGAGACGGGCCTCTTGAGCGACGAGGAGAAAGTGCGCGCGTGCAAGCTGGCCCAAGCCGCGGGGGCGGACTTCGTCAAGACGTCCACCGGATTCGCCAAGGGCGGGGCCACGGTCGAGGATATCCAGCTCATGCGGCGCACGGTCGGGCGCGCCATGGGCGTCAAGGCCTCCGGTGGTGTGCGCGATCAACCCACCGCCCAGGCTCTGATCGCGGCTGGAGCCTCCCGCATCGGTGCTTCGGCCTCGGTCGAAATCGTGCGCGGCGGCACGGGCGCTGGCAATTACTGAGGCGCCCAGCCGGCGCGCACTCAGCGCGTCAGTTTCAGTCCCACGTCTCGCAGTCGACGAATGATCATGAATTCGTCGGGGTCTTCCGGAGTACCCAGTCCGCCGAGTTCGATCTGGCCAAAGTCCAGCTCGGTCGTGTCCAGAGCGATTTGCATCACGCGCAGCGCGTCGAGTACTCGGTCTTCGAGCTTGCGACCGGCGGGCACTTGGAACACGAAATCCGCTCGCCCATCCGAGAGCAACGACGGATCGAATTCGGGCAATTCAGCCGCACAGACCGCTCGCAGGACGGCGCCCGTGGGTACCGGGTGGAACGGCGACAAAGCCCGCAGCCCCCATAAGCGTTGGTGGTCGTGCGCGCGCATACGCCACTCGATTACGTCAGCAGCCGGACCCGAGAGATCCGGCCGCGGAAGCAACATCAGGCGTTTGGGAGCCTTGGCAGCGCCATCAATCCTTTCCTGCCAAAAACAGGGCTCCAGCAAGAGCGGGGTCGGCGCGCGGTGGTCCGGGCAGTTCATCGTCGAGCTGTCAGCCGGAGGTCCCTGTCGACCGAACGGAACCCAGGCAAAAGCACGGTAAGTTCACGGAACTCGGGGGCCCCTGCCCGCCAAGGAGGCACCCTGGGCACGGACAGGCCCATCCGATTGGGCTCGGCGGCTACCTAGGTAGCGGAAAAGCTTGCCGAACCGAACGCTTCGGTAAGCCTTGTTCCCGGCGCGGGGATGTTTCCAAACGAAAACATTCATCAGCCGCAGGCGTTCCCTATCATGTGTCGCATCGTCCACCCTGGAACCCTTTTCCTGCGTGTGCGCGCCAGCTCTGGGCCGGCGGGGACGCGTTGCCTTCCTCGGGGTTTGTCCCGAAGGGGCGTCCGTTCCATCGATTTCACGTCCCAAAGCTGCACCCCAATCGCTGTCAGTCCCTCTCACTCCCCCTAGGAGCTGT
>JAKFYL010000080.1 GCA_021730845.1 Planctomycetota bacterium
GCTCACGCCGATGCGCTCGCCAAAAAACCGCGCCCGCGTTTCCATGCGCCGCAGGATGTCGGCGCCGAACAAAAAGTGCTCACCGCGGTCCTTGGGCCCGGCGGGCTCCAACTGGCTGGCGAAACAGCGCACCAGCTCGACCTTGCGCTCGTAAACCGGGCCGATATCGACGACCAAGGTCGGCTCGAAAGGCACGTGGCCCATGAAAGACAAGAAACGCTTGGCGCGCTTCACCGGAGCAGAACCCGGCATTGCACCAGCATGGGCGCCCGCCGGACGCTCCATCCCCGCCAGTCGCGCCAACCCCGACAGATACCAAGCCTCCCTAGCCAAACGCCCCGCAACCGCGTGATCGGGATGCAAATCCTCGATCGAGTGCGCCAACACGAGCCTGGGAGCATGCTCGCGCAGCAAGAACGCCAATCGCTCGCGCGCCTCCAGTGTCGACGCCAATCGCCCATCCCCCAAATCCAAGTTGACGCGCACGCTCAAACCGAGCACCGCGTTGGCGCGCTCCACTTCACGCGCGCGATCCTGCGCCGTGCCCCGCGTGCCCATCTCCCCGCGGGTCAAGTCGACGATGCCGATCTTCTTGCCCTCGCGCGCCAAACGCAACAACGTCCCACCAACACAAATCTCCGCATCGTCGGGATGGGCAGCAATGGCAATGACATCCAGCATGGTTCCTCCAATCCTAACGCGTACGGTGCCGCGACAAGAAACAACACCTCCCACGCACGCTGAACCTGGCGCAAGGGAAGCGCGGTTTCTTGTCGCGGTTCCGTACGCTCGGAGAGCGAACCCAAGCCGCGGGCGAAGGTGGCGCGCAGCGCAGCGATCCGAATACCAGCGGCGCCCTGCCGGAGCGGCGGCTGCGGCAAGCGCTGGCCGGCTGGTGCGATCCCGTGTCAGGCTAGCGTTCAGCCGACGGAAAATCTAGCATCTAGCCGACGCCGATTCTTGCATTCAGCCGGCATGCGGCGCTACCATCCGGCATGCCAACGGGTGCCAGGTCCTATCCGCGACTGGTTGCGCCGCGCCTGCGCGAGGCGCTCGCTGACACGCCGGCGGTGCTGATTCACGGGCCTCGGCAAGCCGGGAAGACGACCCTGGCCCGTTTGGTCGGAGAGCCCAAAGGCTACCGCTACCTGTCGTTCGATGACGAGGCGGTCCTGGCCGCAGCTCGCCGCGACCCGGTGGGTTTCGTAGCCGGGCTGCCCGCGCGGACCATACTTGACGAGGTGCAGCGAGCGCCTGAGATCTTCACCTCGCTCAAGGCAGCCATCGACGCCCGGCGATCCTCCGGCCGTTTCATTCTGACCGGCTCGGCCAACGTGCTGCTGGTGCCCCGGCTTGCCGAATCGCTGGCCGGTCGCATGGGACTGCTGCGGCTGCATCCGCTGTCGCAATGCGAACTGGATGGCCGCCAGCCGCGAATCATCGATGCGTTGTTCGCGGGACGCTTCAAGACCCGGGTGTTCGAGCGGCTTGGCTCCGGGCTCGTTTCGCTCATCGTGGCGGGCGGTTACCCAGCCGCGCTGGAGCGCCAGGTCGCGACCCGCCGGGCGGCCTGGTATCTCGACTATGTCGAGACCCAGGTTCAACGCGACGTGCGCGATTTGTCGCGCATCCACTCGCTGGACGCGCTGCCGCGGCTGCTGGCGGTCGCGGCGAGGCACACCGCGAGTCTTATCAACGTGGCGGACCTCGCTTCGCCCTTCCAACTGACGCGGCAGACCATCCACGACTACGTCACACTGCTGGAGCGCGTGTTCCTGCTCGAACGACTTCCCGCCTGGCACACCAATCAGCTCAGCCGGTTGGTCAAGCGTCCCAAGCTGCACATGGGCGACACTGGCGTGGCCTGCGCGCTGCTCGGCGTCGACAGGAAGGCGCTCGAGGCCGATCAGACGCTGTTCGGGTCTCTGCTCGAGACCTTCGTGGTCCAGGAACTAAGGCGGCAGGCGAGCGGCCGCGCGCAGCGAGTGGAGTTCTTCCACTTCCGCGACCGCGATGACTTCGAGGTCGACATCGTGCTCGAGCAGGGGCATGCGGGCTTGGTCGGCGTCGAAGTGAAGGCGGCGGCCAGCGTGAGCGACGGCGACCTGCGCGGTCTGCGCAAGCTGCGCGACGCGGCCGGCCAGCGCTTCACGGCCGGCGTGGTGCTCTACGACGGGACAGCGACGATCCCGTTCGGCGACGATCTGTACGCGGTGCCGCTGCGCGCACTTTGGGAGGGCCCATGAGTCGGGCGTTCACACAATCGCTCTTGCACGGTTTGGGTAGACACGCTGGCTACCCTGGCGGCCAGTAGATAGCCCAGATCGTCGGCCAAGCGCACTTTCCGGCGGGCGACCGCGGCACCGTACACGCGGCTTGCGCTAATAGCCTGCACGCACGGCCAACCACACGCAGGCCAAGATCGAGCATGCAACGGCGCTCATTCCTAGCGCGCTGCTGACGAAGATCGGAAAAATCATCAACGCCAATCCTCCGATGACCTGAGGGAGGCGTTGCTGCTTCCTGCCGTACCCGAAAACACCCATCCCAACGGTGCCCACGAGCATCGACACGAAAAGTGCAGCGGGCGTGATGTCCACAGTGTGTCTATCGGCCGGGGAAACGCCCTAACATTGGGGTTCCTGGCCTCACCCTCGCAATTTCTTGCAGATCTTAGACGGGGTCAGCCCGAGTTCTGCGTACACGCCGCCGAAAAGCGCGCGGATCCGTACGGCTATTCGTCCAGTTCCTAGTACGGAGCCGCGACAAGAAACAACACCCCCCATGCACGCTTGCGCTACCGCTGTGGAAGTGTTGTATCTTGTCGCGGCTCCATACCGCCGCACCGTATGCGTGCGATACGCGCGTGTTGGGCCGACATGGAAGATCAAGATCCGGCTGTAGGTTCTCCTTCCGGCAATGCGCCCCGGTCCAGCGAATCGGCCGTGACCGCTGGGCGTGCTCAATCCAGCCGCACCCTTTCGGTAGCTCCGGGAGGATTGGGACGCAATCGCATGCGCGTTGTTGGCCGCTTGCTGGGCTCGCTGCTGCTGGGTGGGGCGGCGGTCATCGGCTCGGTGCTGGTTTTTCGACAGGGTTTGCTGCCGCTAATCGACGCGGCCTTTCAGCTTGGGCCTGAGCGGCTCAGCGCATTCAGGCGCGCCGGCATTCTCATTTCTGCTATGGCGGGCTACTGGGCCTACGTTCATTGGCACGAGAAGCGCAAAGCCAACGAACTGCGGTTGCGGCCGGCTTACTTGATGCTTGGCGGCGTGGGCGGAGCCGCCTCGGTAGCGCTGCCGATCGCTTCGCTGTTCGCGCTCGGTGCCTACGAAAAGGTGCTGTTCCGTGGCATCTCACCAGCGCTGTTCGGCGTTGCGGTTCTTATCGGCATCGCGGCTGTTCTCGAAGAACTGGTCTACCGCTGCCTGCTGTTTCGGCTGCTGGAGCGGGCATGGGGAACGAGCGTCGCACTGGCGGCACAGGCGTTGATATTCGCCGTGGGGCACTTGGAAAACGTTGACCAGGGCAGGACCGGCGATGTGGCAGCGATGCTGATTTCAGTGACCTTGCTGGGTCTGCTCTGGGCTGGGCTGTTTGTCCTGTCGCGCAACCTGTGGGTTGTGGCCGCCCACCATGCGGCGTGGAACTTCACCATTCTGCTCAGCGGCGTGCCGCTCTCCGGCATTGAGGACTGGCGCGCGCTGGCACCGCTTGAAAGCCGCTATGCCGCGCCCGACTGGCTGACGGGCGGGATGTTCGGTCCGGAAAGTTCGCTGCTGGTAATCGTGTCGACCACGATCGCGGTTGCGTTTCTATTGCGCACAGCATGGCGGCGTGGGACCTTCCTTGTGCCGGCGTAGTACGGAGTACGGAGCCGCGACAAAAAGCAACATTCCCAATGCACGCTGCCCCCGGCCAATTGGCCGTCTTTTAGTCTTTCGCGACTCCGCGCTCCGAAGAGCAGGAGGCAGAAGTTGATCCGTGGTCTGGGCTTGCATAATCCGAAAAACACCAGCGGATGCCGCCTTCTCGTTGGTCGGCATCCGCTTGCCAGCGGCCAGTTGCAGCGCGCACTTCGCGCAGACCCGGTCGCTGGCATTGGTAAGTCAGGACACTCCGTGACTCAGATGTCCAGCAGTCCGCAGTCCGTGCACCGCACGAAGTAGGCACCCGTGAAGGTCATGGTTACCGCGACCCCGCCGCCCGGACCCGGATTGGGACCGACGGCGTTAACTACCCAACCGCCCGGCACTAGCGAGATCGCCGGGTGGCACTGGCCAGGATACTCGCAGGGCGGGCACTGGATACCGCTGGCGATCAGGATGGCCTGTGCGACTTGAGCCATGGCAGCGTCGGCGGCCGCAAACTTGTTGGGGCCGACTCCTGTCTTGGTGACGGGCGGAGTGATCCCAGGAAAACCTTCACCGCAGTCCACCCCCGGGGCTGCCGCCAACGGCGCGGTTGACCCGGCGCGGGCTTCTTCGTTGGTAAAGTTGAAGAGGACGGGCTCACTGGAGCTGGAGGAGATTTTCTCCAGAAGGGCATCCGCCTTCAGGACGCTCTGGTCCTCATCAGAGATTGCGGCAGAATTCGCTGATCCAAGGAGCGACAGAACGGACAAGGTAGTACCCGCGTGGGTCGAGGGGATGGAAACAAGTGCGGCAACAGCACCAGCAAGCAGCATGCTGAAGAACGTGATTTTGAGGGGTTTCATAGTGAAGTGTGGTTAGTGGGTAACGCGACATCGAGTTCGCGTTCGAAACTCGTGACTTTTCGTTAGTCGTCGGACCCTCGCCAAAGTTTCATCCAGGTTCGCTTCCGACAACGAATACGGCTTGCTGGGCCTCACCGCTCCCCTCCCGGTGGTCAGACGCTCTGGGTTTCAAGAGTCAGGATGATCGTCACGAGAGTCAGCAACCTGCGTCCGCGTCGATTGCCCTTGGTTGCTGCAGTTTTTTGCCACAAGACTGCAACTGTCTTGAACGTGGCTGGGCTAGCGGTCGCGGGGAACGGCGCGCTGCGGTCTGCGCGTGAACCCGCGACCTCTATAACACCGAAGATCCACCTAACCATGCGCACCCAAGCCACTCTCGCCTGCCTGACGCTAGCGTTGTTCTCTCCAAGGCTGGAGGCGCAGACTCGCAAGGTCTACGTGCTCGCCGGCCAGTCGAACATCGCGAACCTCGCCAACATCGGCCCCGACCTATCCGTGGGCTGTCAGAACTTGAGCGTTCCCGCCCCCAACGTGAGGTATTGGCAGCCTGGGGGCACCGGGCTCGTGCCTCTGGGCACGGACGCGGTGCAGCCCCTCTTCGAGTTTGGACAGCAGTTGGCATCTGCGGATCCGAACAGCCCGATCGACATTTTGATGATAGCGCAGAGCGGCTCGGCGCTCTTGTGGAGCAATGCGCTGCAACTCGCTCCGATCTACCCGGGGGTCCATGGCGCGTGGATCGATGCCAGCTGGTGGGGTAACCCCGTCACCCTCGTGCATCAAAACGCGCAGGCATTGATGCAGCTGCAGATGACGGGTACGGACGAGCTACACATTGTGTGGAGCCAAGGCGAGAGCGATGCACTCGGTCCCGTCAGCACGCCAAGTCTGACGTATTCCAACCACGCGCAGCTCGTTTTCGCCGGCTTTGGGTTCTACGCCGGTCGCTCACAGTACACCGTTCACCTTGTATCGCTTGGTGGCCTCTACGAGCCGAACGATTTCAATGACACCCCCGTTAACCAGATTCGCGATGCGTACCGCATCATGTGGCAGACGCCGCTCGGACTGATCGGACCGCCGCCAACGATCCATGTTGCAGCCAACCATTACGATCTGCCCCATGGCGACACAGTGCATTTGAGCCAGTGCGGCTATTTCGAGCTTGCTCGGCGCATCGCCGACGGCATTGCGTTTCCCATTGCGCAACCACGGGCGACTGGAAGCTTGCAGTTCTCACATCCCAGCGGTCCCAGCGGGCCGACCGACATCGCCGTCAAAACGAACGTGACCTTGGCTGCTCGTCCGATGGGAACCGCTGGCCAGGAGTTCTTTGAGGTGCGGCTCCTAAATCCCCCGACGGTTCTCGCGCCCAGCCAATTTCAGGTCGGCGTCCTCAATGGAGTATTGACCGTGCGCGTGTTCGCCTCTGGCGCGACAGCAGGCAACGTTTCGATTCGATACGTCGCTGGCCGGGGTGATCCTGTATGGCAGACAGCGCCCGCGTTCGGCACGGGAGTGCCCGGCCGAGTGCTCGAGCCCTTCGTGCTGCAATAGGAGCGCGTCCCGGGTACGGAACCCCGACAAAACAACAACACTCCACGCGCGCGCACCTCGGCGCATTTGGAGGTGTTGTTTCTTGTCGCGGCACCGCACGGCTATTCGTCCAGTTCCAGGAGCATGGGGTGCCGTGGGATGGCGGGCAGGTTTTCGAAGAGGGTGTCGATCCAGTCTGTGCCGTAGCGGGCGACGAAGTGGGCGGGGCTGAGTACGCGTTCTTGTAGCTGTCCGCGCGGGCGTAAAGAGTTGGCGACGCGGCGCAGGGCGCGGCGTCCGGTGCCGGAGCTGTTTTGGTGAACGCGTTCGCCTTTGGCGGCGAGTTTGTCGATGAGGTGCAGCACTTGATCGGCGGTTTGGGCGAGGTTTTGTGCCAGGGCCGGGTCCAGGGCTGCTAGGGCGGATTTTTCGGCGAGGAGCAGCGCGGCAGCTTCTTGACCGGCTGCGCGCAGGCGCACCAGGGCTTGGGGCAATTCGGCTTCGCCGACGTCGAGCGTTTCGCCTTGGCGCAGCACCGCGCCAAGATCGAGGTCGAGTTTTTGCAGATTGGCTTGTACGGGGGCTTCTAGGATCGAGAGGGATACGCGCGCGACAAATGGTGTCTCGCGCACGCCGCACGCGCGGCGCAGTTCGCCCAGTTGGCAGTGGTAGGCGAGTTCTCCCCAGCCTCCGACGTAGGCCGCGACGGGGAAGATGAGGTCTTGCACCAAGGGGCGCGAGAGCGCGGCCGGCGACCACAGATTGGGTTCGGCCACGATCTCTGCCGCTAGTTCGCTGGCGCTGCGGCCGTGCTCTTCGCCTTCGTAGCGAAAGCCCAGGCCGCCCAGGCGCAGTCCGGTCCGTCCGCGTTCGTCCATGCGGTATAGGAATGGCGACTGGGAAGGATCGATGGGCGGTTCGATGCCCGCGCTCTGCAGCGCCTTGGTCGAATGGGCCAGGGCTGCTTGTGCGTTGTCGCGCGTCACTTGCAACAGGCCGCGCGCGATTTGCGGTCTTAGCCAGTCGGGTTCGACCACGATCAGGCCCAAGTGCCCCAGCAGTTCGCCAAACACGCGCGAGAACGCGCTGGCGAGCGTTTCGCCCGAGCGCGGAGAGAACAGCTCCACGGCGCGCTGCACGTGCGGTTCGCGCATCCAGGCTTGCGCGAGCGCGGCGCGCAGCGCTCCCAGTCGGTGGGTTTGCTCATCGAGCACCAGCCGCGAGATGGGCATGCGGCCGGAACCTAGTCCGGCCAGAGCCACGCGCGTCAGGTCGTGGTTCTCGTTGGGAATCCAGGCGTGGTGCACTTCCGCGATGTCGTGGTCGTCGGCGTGGTTCCAAAACACGGGCACCACCGGCTGCTCCCACAGTTGTTCGAGACTTCTGGCGAGCCGCACCGCATGCAGGGCTTTGTAGAGGCATAGCAGCGGTCCTCCCAGCAGTCCCGGTTGTTGTCCGGCGACCACCACGCTGCAGCGCTTGTCGCGCAAGCGGCGCACGGAATCGAGCACGCGCACGTGCGCGCCGAGCGCCGACAAATTGCCTTCGAGAGCTTGGGCCAGTTCCTGGCGCGCTTCGAAGTCGAACCCGGCTGGGCTTGCGACCGGATTCTCGATGTCTCGCAAATCGCGCACGAAGCGCGCGCCGGGAGCTTGAACGCCCGTGTTCCAAGCCAGGGTTTGGATGGGCTGCTCCGGCAGCGTGTCAGCAGCGAGCGCGCGTAGGTGGGTCACCCGAGTAATTCCTTGCGGCCTACTTGGCGGCC
>JAKFYL010000091.1 GCA_021730845.1 Planctomycetota bacterium
GACCTGACGCTCGATCAACAAAAGAAGCGGTTCCTGCTCGAACAGCACTTGGCCAATTCGCGCTCCTTCCTCAAGGCCCTGCGCCTGGAAGATGCCGAGCGCGAAGCCAACGCGGCGCTGCAGCTCGATCCCAGCGATGCACAAGCCAAGCAGCTGGCTCAGGAGGTGGGCGCGCTGCTGGGTCGCAAGAGCAGCGTGGACCAAGTGGGCGGCAAGAGCCAAATCGACGAATTCCAAGTGCGCCTGCAGCAGCTCAAGTCCGAAGCGTCGGAAAGCCTGGGCCGCGCCAAGCGCATGATCGAAAAGGGTGAATTCGACTCCGCCACCGCCGAGCTGACCATTGCCCAGAACTACGTGCGTTGGGCGCCCGTGGGCATCGATTGGGGTGGCATGGACAGGGAGATCACCGATCTCTTGACCCGCACCAAGAGCCAACGAGACGAAGCCGAACGCATCCGTTTGGAGGCCAAGGAAAAGGCCACCACGGCCGAGTTGCGCAGCTTGGAAACGCAGGAAAAACAGCGCAAGGAAGCGCAAGTGGCCACCATGCTGCAACAAGCCGTGGCCTCCTTCGCCGCCGGCGACTACGACGATGCGATGGAGTCCGCCGATCGCGCCTTGCGCGCCGACCCGCGCAACGACAAGGCCATCGAAATCCGCGACGCAGCGTTCCGCGCCGGACGCGAACAGGTCCGCAGCGACTACATCCTGCGCAAGCGCGAGGAGTTCCAACGCTGGAACGACGAACTCGACGCCCTGCGCGTGCCCTGGACGGACATCGTCACGCTGCCCGACGAGGATTTCTGGAGCAAGATTTCCCAAACGCGCAAGGCGCGCGGTTTCGGCGGCCTCAACAAAGAGTCGGCCATGGAGCTCGAACTCAAGGAGAAGCTGCGCACCACGCGCATTCCCGGCCTCAAGATCGAGTCCGCGGACACCCTGGGTGCCGTGATCGACTACGTGCGCACGGCCACCGGCTTCCCGCTGGTCGTCGACCCGGCCGCGGAAGCCGCAGCAGCCAGCGCCGGCGCGACTTTCAGCTTCAACCTAGGCAATTCCCTGGCGGTCGACGACGCACTGAACATCATCACGCGCCCTGCCGGCGAAGATGTCACTTGGACCATCCGCCACGACGCGGTGCTGATCACGACCAAGGCCAAGGCGCGCGGCAATCCCGTGATCGTCAGCCACGACGTGCAGGACCTGGTGTTCGGTTTGACGGACTTCCTTGGTCCGCGTATCGACAAGATCCGCTTGCTGGAGGAGCTCACCGACGACGACGGCGGGGGTCCCTTTGGAGCCATCGGCGAAAAACCCAAGCTGATCGAGATCGGCGACCTCAAGACCCTGATCACCGATAACGTTGCCCCGGGCACCTGGGAGGAAGAGGGCATCAGCATCGCCGAAGGCGAGGGCAACATCCTGATCGTGCACACCGAGCAGGTCCAAGAACAGGTGCGCGAGTTCCTGGACGACTTGCGTCGCTTCAGCTCGTCCTTGGTCACGATCGAATCCAAGTTCATGACCGTGTCCAGCAACTGGATTCAGGAAATCGGGGTCGATTTGCGCGGCCTAGACAACCCCAACTTCCCCTTCAAGGACTTGGACGACTTGACCAACGGCCTGGAAGACAACGCATCCAAGGGTCTGGACAACGGCGGACTGGGTGCTGCCTCTGGCAACCCGTCCTCGGGCTTCTTCTTCGATGACGGCGCCGACGGAGCGTTCCTGGGTCGCACGGAAAACTTCTTCGGGGACTCCTTGGGCCAGACTCTGTCGAACATCGGCGGATTGACGGCTCAACTCACGTTCCTCAACGACGCCGAGGTGTCCGCGATCCTGCGCATGATCGAGAAGTCCTCGGACTTCCAACTGATCAACAGCCAGGTTTTGAGCGTGCACAACACGCAGCGCGCCTATGTGTCCGTGGTCAATCAAAAGGCCTACATCCAAGACTTCGACGTGGAAGTCGCGCAGTTCATTGCCGTGGCCGACCCCACCGTGAACGTGCTCATCGAAGGTGTCGTGCTCGACGTGCGGCCCACGATCCACCACGACCGCAAGTACCTGACCCTGGAAATCCAGCCCACGGTGGCGCGCGTCGTGGCCTTGAATACGTATTCGAGCACGCTGGGCGGCAACACCTCTCCGGTCGAGTTCCAGCTGCCGGAACTCGAAGTCCAAAGCGTGTTTACCACGGCGCTCTTGCCCGACGGCGGGTCCTTGCTTCTGGGCGGACTTTCCAGCGTGCGCAACGTCGAGCGCAAGGCCGAAGTTCCCTGGCTGGCCAAGGTTCCCTTGGCCGGGTTCTTCTTCAAGCAAGAAGGCTACAACGACGAGAACAAGAGCTTGATGATCTTGATCAAGGCGCACATCACCGACGTGCCTGACGAGATCGCCAAGTTGCAGGCGCGCACCGCGCGCTGAGCAGCGCATACATCCTTTCCCGCCCAAGCAGCCAGCGCTGCTCGGGCGGGGCTAGAGATTTTGGGGCCTAGCAGTCCGTGGTGAAAGTCGCGTAGCGAGGCGAAGCGCGCGTTCGCCCTGCAGGGAGCGCGACACCGGGGCGGCGGAAGCGGCCTTCCTGGCCGCTGAGCACGACCCGGCGAGCGCGACGCCGCAGGGTGATCGCGCGCAAAGCCGCAGTAGCTACTTTCACCACGGACTGCTGGTGCTTTTTGGGGACTAGGCACCCCGGTGTACCAGGGACCCAACCCGTGCGCACGAAATGGGCCTGGCGGCAGCAGTGGACTGCTCGGGAACAAAGCGCGGACCGTGGCGAGGAGCCCCAAAGCCGCCCTGGCCCACCATCCCGGGAGTCGCCGCCTTACCTAGCATCCCGTAGAGGTGTGCGATCGACGCCTCCCGACTGTTCGCCTTGCTTGGCCCTAGCCTAAGGCCCCCTGGCCCCAGCCGGCCTGTTTGCAGTAGCTTCAAGCGCATGAAGCTGCGCGCGGTGTACTTCGACTTGGACGACACCCTGTGTGCAACGACCAGGTTTGCCCACACGGCGCGGCGCAACGCCGTCCAGGCCATGATCGCCCAGGGTGTGCGCGCCAGCGCGGACCAGGTCAGCCAAGAGCTCGACGAAGTGATCGCCGAATTCACTTCCAACTACGAGCACCATTTCGACAAGTTGCTCCTGCGCCTGGATCCCAAGGCCCTCGAAGGCGTCAATCGCTCGCTGGTCATCGCGGCCGGCGTCGCGGCCTACCACGACACCAAATTTCGCGAGCTGCGCGTGGCCGATGGCGCGCTGGAATTGCTGGCCGATTTGCGCCGCGCGGGTCTGGGAGTGGGAGTCATCTCCCACGGCCGGACGCTCAAGCAGGCGGAAAAACTCGTACGCCTTGGCATCGCGCCGCTCCTCGACCACAACGCTGTCATCATTTCGGACGAAGTGGGCATCAACAAGCCCAACCCCAAGCTATTCCAGCTCGCGCTGCGCCTAGGCGGCTACCAGGCAGGCGAAACGATGTACGTGGGCGATCATCCTCAGAACGACATCGCCCCACCGCGCTCGCTGGGCATGATTGCCGTGTGGGCGCGAGCCATGGCGCGCTCGGAGTTGGGCCATGAAAAACCCGACCACACGATCAACGACTTCCGCGACCTGCGCCGCATCTTGAGAGAGCAGTATTCAGTTGCGGTCTAAGCGCGCGCGCAGGGACTCGGCCAAGGCGTTCACGCTGGCCACGGTGGCGAAAATGCACGTCCCAGGAAAAACGACCATCCACCAGTTGCGTGCATTGCTGCTCTCCTGAATCAGCGCGCCCCAACTGGGAACGGGTTCCGCGATGCCAAAGCCCAAGTAGGACGCAGCCGACTCGACCAGAATCGCGCTTCCGACGGCGAAACTGGCCGCCACCAAGGCCGGCGAGAATGCTCCAGGCAGCGCGTGAAGCAGGAGCTGGCGCCATTCGCTCGCGCCCAGGGTGAGAGCCGATTCCACGAAGGGATCATTGCGCAAACTCAGCAGCTGGCCGCGCACGAGCCGGGCCACGCCGGTCCATCCAAAGGCGGCCATGATGCTCACGATCGAGAGGCCCGGCGGCAGCACGTGGGGCGGGCATAGGGCTGCAAACAGCACCACCACGAACAGCGTCGGCACCCCCACCACGATTTCGATCAGGCGCGAGACGGCCCAGTCGACGCGCCCCCCCCACCAACCCGCGATCGCTCCCAGAAGTGTTCCGATCATCGTCAGCAGCGCGGCCGCGGCGAGCGACGCGCCCAAGCTGGCCCTGCCGCCCCACAAGATGCGCGCCAAAAGGTCGCGTCCTAGCCCATCGGTTCCCAGTACATGGCGCCAAGCAGAATCAGGCATTGGTTCGCCATAGCGCTGTTCCACTGCCGCGAGCGCCGCGGCCATGGACTCCAGTCCCGCCACCGGCGCTCGTGCACCGCTCTCGCTGGATGCGCTCCATGTCGGCGGCCGCATGGGCTCGCTCAGATTCTGTTCCGAGTACCCGAAAGGTATCAGCGCGAAGCGCACGGGGCCGGCCACCAGATCCCCAGCTTGCAGCGCCGCTTTGTAGTCACGCGGCGCCCGCGGAGCTTCCTCGAAGGACCATGCGGAGAGCAGCGCGGCCAGAACGAACACCACAGCGATCCACGGCGCGGGCGAACGTACGGCCTGCGCGGCCCCTACCAGGACCCTGGGCGGAACCAAAAAGACCACGCACGCATACAAGAGCGACGCGAACCACGCAAGCATCAGGATGCGATCGAGCAGTCCCAGACTTGCCAGCGCGGGCAGGCTCGAGCGTGCACGCAAGGCCAGCCCTCGGCTCAGTTCCAGCCGGGGATCCTTGGCGGCAAGTTCCGTTTGCGCGTGCTCTGCTCGCATGCGAAAGCTGGCTGCCGCCTGACGGGCTTGTGCCAGATTCTTGGACGAGACGTGCTGGTCGATCTCCTTCCAGCCGCTTCGTAAGTCCTCGAGCCGGTCCTGGGCGCTAGCCGGCGCATAGAACTCGAGCACACCAAGGCGCAGCGACAGCGCCATGGACTCCTGCGCCAAACTGGCTTGGCTCGCCGGACTCGCTTGCTTTGTCGCGGATGCTGGATCCGCGGCGCCCAGCAAGCGCTCCAGATTGGCGCACATGATCGGCAGCTCGCGCAGCGAAGAGGCGTAGCCCTTGAAGTCGATGCCGCGCAAGTACAGCGGCCGGTCCGTGGCCAACACGGGCGCGAAAATCGCCAGGCCCGTAAGCACGAACATGACGAGCCAAGCAGCCAGCAGCGCGGGGGGCGCCTGGAATCGAGCCTGTGGGCGCGCGAAACCGCCCGCGCTGGGTGCCGGAAGGCAAGCGCGCTCAACCTCCACGCGAATGCTCCTCTCCACGCCGCGCGCGGATGCGCGGATCGGCCCAATACGTGCCCACTTCGGCCAGCCAAGTAGCTAGCAGCGAAACTGCCGCCGCCAAGGCCGTGGTCGCAAGCACGATGTTCAGGTCGTGCCGCCGCAATCCCTCGAAGGCGTAGCGCCCCATGCCGGGCAAGTCGAAGAGCGTCTCGACCACCAGCGAGCCGCCGACCAGCGCCGGCGCCATGGCGCTGGTCAACGTGAACAGGGTGATCAGGCCAGTAGGCAGCACATGGCGCCGAAAAATGGCCGCTTCCGGCAACCCCTTGGCGCGCGCCGTGCGAATGGGATCGGAAGCCAGGGTTTGAAGCGCTCCGGCGCGCACTTGGCGCGCCAGATAGGCCAGCGATCCATAGCTGAGCGTCACCACGGGCAAGACCGCGTGCCAGAGCACATCCAGGATGCGCCTCCAAAGCCCCCACTCGCCCGAACCCGGACTAGCGATTCCAAGCGAAGGCAAGCATCCCAGGCCCGTGGCGCCGAAGGCCAGCACCAGCAGCATCCCGCCCCAGAAACTGGGCACCGCGTGCAGCAAGAACAGCACTCCGCCCAAGACGCGATCGAACCAAGTGCCGCGCCGCGCAGCGCTGAGCGCGCCCAGCGGCAATGCAAACAAAAGCGCCAGGCCCATGCTCGCCGCGGCGAGCGGCACGGTGAGTGCCAAGCGGCCAAACAGCTCGCCAGCTACGGACACGCCGCTGCGGTGCATCTCTTCGCCCAAGTCCAAGGCCAGAAGTCCATGCCAGCGGTCTTTGCCGCTGCCTCCGAACCACTCGTGGCCAGTCGGGCTCAAATCGAAGGGGCCCACGAAATGCAAGAAGCGCACGGACGCGGACCGATCGAGCAAGAACCGCGCGCGGAACTCGGCCAAGCGTTCGTCGCTGGCCACGCCTTGGCCGGCCCCCCCGTCGGTGTCGATTCCAAGCAGACTACTGGCGGCGTCCCCGGGCGCGAGGTCGACCAGCAGCAAGACGAGAAAAACGACCCCAAGCCAGGTTGGAATCAGCCACAAGAGGCGCGCAAGAAGATGGCGTCGCAAAGCGCTTGGAAACGCTCTGGCTACCTGGCGCTACCCCTTGGGCAGGGGCCGGGTTCCGGGCGTTCCCAGAGGATAGTACCAGCGCCGGATCACGTAACCAGGGTCCATGCGCGAAGTCTGATGGCCGCGGATGGCGCGGTTCAGCACAAATTTCCGGGGCACGTTGTGCTGGAACAAGCAGGGTTGCAATTCCGCGATGCGCCGATGCAGCGCTTGCCAGATCTGCATGCGGCGCGAGGTATCGAACTCACGCTGGCCGGCGTCGATCAAGCGATCGACTTCGCTGTCGGCTAGGCCCACGGCGTTGGAGCCGCGCACCTTTGCACCCGACCAGCGCGAATGCCAGTTCGGCTCGGGGTCCGTTTCCACGTCCGGAACCCAGGCCAGCGAGGCCGCGTCGAAATCGCGGTTGCGGTAGCGGTCGCGAAAGCTGGCCAGGTCCAGGGGCACGAAGCGGCATTCGATTCCCACTTTGCGCAGCCCTTCCTGCAAGACGAGCCCCGACTTCAGGCTGGCCTCGTTGCCGGCCTGCATGATGAGGTCGAAAGCCAAACGCTCGCCATCCAGGTCCACGAAGCCGTCCCCGTCGCGGTCATACCAACCGGCCTCGGCCAGCAACTCGCTGGCGCGCCCCGGGTCCAGCTCGAGCACTGGAGGCCCAGGGTCGTAGGCCGGCGAAAAGCGCGGAAAGGGGCCGGTCACGGCCTGGCCCAAGCCGCGGTAATAGCCGGCGAGGAAACCCTTGGAATCGAAACCGTGCGCCAACGCCCTGCGCACGCGTGCATCTTGGAACTGCGGGCGGCGCAAGTTCCAAGCAATGAAGTTGTACAGACCCTGGAACGCAAAGCCGCGATAGTAGCGCGCGGCGAAAGTCTGGTTTTGCGTGGCAGCGCCAAAGAAGCGCTCGGAATTGACGCGGTCGCAGAAATCGAGCTCGCCGGCTTCCAGAGCCGTGAAGGCCTGGTCATCGGGCAGGTAGCGCCAGCGAACGACGTCCAGGAATCCGCCGTCCTTGGGATCGAAGTAGCCCTCGAAACGCCGCGCCTCGATCACGCTGTCGTCTATGGCCACGACCCGGTACGGACCCAGGCCCACCCACTGGCGATTGTGCACGTTCTCGTTGATCTCTTGCGCGCGCGCAGCCTGGTCGGCGTCCGCAGCGTGGCGCGGGTGGTCGGGATCGGTCAGGTCGTACAGGTGCGTAGGCAGGAGCACCATTTCGCCCAACGTCTCCAGAGTCTGGAAATGGGGTTCGGCCACTAGGAAACGCACGCGCAAGGGATCCAAGACCTCGCACGCGGCCACGCGCTGGAATTGGCCCCGGCGCTCGTCGCAGTGCACTTGGGGATTGGCGTAGATTGCAAAGGAAAACGCCACGTCGCGCGCATCCAGCGCGTGACGCTCGAAACCCGGCACGGGGTGCCACAACACGCCGGGGTGCAACTCGAACGTGATCGCCCCGCCGGGAATGCGCGCAAGCACGTGGGATTTCTTCACGCGCAACGTGCCGACCAGGGGGCTGGGCGAGGTGAGCGGCAGGACTTCGAACTCGTCGTCGTTCTCGCGCACGCTCCCGAACACGACGTGCAAC